>JAKUNX010000099.1 GCA_022451835.1 Candidatus Poseidoniaceae archaeon | reverse complement strand
TTCAGCACCAGCAAGAGGAATGGCAGTAGCGCTTGAAATAAAAGTGTAAGATGGAACTATTACCTCATCACCCTTACCTACACCAAGAATACGTAATGCTGCCCATAGAGAAGAGGAACCATTTTGACAAGGTGTAGCGACAAGGGCTCCACAATGCTCGGCAAATTTTTCGCCAAACTCTCGCCCCTTTGGCCCCTTTACCCAGTATCTTGAATCAAGGGTTGAAACCGCTGCAGCGCGCATCTCATCAGTCCATGAAGGGCGAGCGGTTGGAATCCTATCCATACCCAAGCGTGGAACTACACCATTATGATGCTATGTTTTTACGGCTTAATCAAGAATAATGTTCTCGTTATTGAGGGCATGGTGCCACAGACTGCAAAGCCTGACTAGGTTGTAAGCTGAGCGTTCAACTCGGCTGACGATATTTACTACATCGAGTCTTGCTGACTTACCACCCATAGTATCAGATTTTAATGTTGAAAGAGCGTTAATGGCAACTTTGTGTTCATCTTTTATCCTGCGCCATACCGCTCTCAATTCATCCCCGGGCACTTCTTCTACCTCGGTGAAGCATTTCGAAGCAATGTCGATTAAGGCATTCAGTTGTGTATGCATACCAAGTACTGATTCAATTATGACTTCAGGCAATTCGGTTGCATTTTCATCTAATGAACGGTCTGACCTTGCAATATCTCTTGCATGGCGGATTATTCTCTCGATGGTGTCCACACTACGCAAATATGCCGCAACGATTCTCAAATCCTTCATTAGTGGTTGATTTAGTGCTAAAATAAGCAATAAATTATTTGTTAGATCCCAGTTTACCTCTCTTGCATGTTGGCGTATTTTCTTAACCTCAGAATAGACTTCTGAGTCTAGTTTAGTAAACGCTTCAATCGCTTCTGTGTATGCTGTTTTAGCCTCCGCAAAATACTCTCTCAATTCGGCTCTTACTTCTTCTATTCTAGTATCTAGTCCTGTTCTAATTGGCATTTTTTTCACCTCAACCAAATCTTCCGGTAATGTAACGCTTTGTCAATTCATTATCTGGATCCGAGAATATCTTCTCGGTCTTATCAAATTCCACTAATCTACCAAGATACATAAAGCCAGTATAATCACTGACCCTAGCTGCTTGCGACATCGAATGCGTAACTATAACAACCGTGAAATCTTTTTTCAATTCTAGAATTAACTCCTCGATCGCAGCTGTAGCAATTGGGTCTAATGCACTACATGGCTCATCCATCAAAATAACATCTGGTTCAATCGCAATAGTCCGAGCAATACACAGTCTCTGTTGTTGACCGCCCGATAATGAAGTCCCTAACTCATGTTGCCTGTCCGCCACTTCTTTCCATAGTGCAGCACGCTTCAAACTCTTCTCAACAATAGCATCGAGTTCTTCTCTGGTAGGCTTGAAATGCAATTTTACGCCGTATCCAACATTATCATAAATTGATTTAGGGAACGGATTTGGTCTTTGAAAAACCATCCCTATTTTTTTCCTGATTTCTACTAAATCGGCATCTTTACCGGTTATCTCTACATCACCCATAGAGATTTTACCATCATAGTGACAGATTGGAATCAAATCATTCATTCTATTCATCATTCTAAGCAATGTGCTTTTTCCACATCCTGAAGGACCTATTAGCGCTGTAACGCTATTCTTGGCAATTGGCAATGACACACCATATAATGCCTGTTTATCGCCATACCACAAATCCAAATCTTCAATCATTAACTCTTTTTCATCATCGATTTCTAAGTCTCTAGTTGAGTCTGGTATCTCTTCGGTTTGTGCTTCTTCGCTCATTAGTTTAGCCTCCTTCTAAAGTGCTGTCTTAGTACGATTGCAATACTGTTCATCGCTACCAGTAGGGCAATCAGGGAAATGCTTGCGGCTGCTGCCATTGCATGCCATGCAGGGTCTGGTTCAGATGTCCAGAAATAAATTTGAATTGGTATCACCGTGAAGTTAACATTACCACCGAACAGACCTGCTAATGGTTCTGGGTCGAAAACTATCATTGCCGTTGCACCAACAACTACCAAAGGTGCTGCTTCCCCCATTATTCTCGACATTGCTAGAATACTACCGGTCATAATTCCAGGCATAGCTGATGGAAGAACGTGATCTTTGGTTACTTGCCATTGAGTACAACCCACACCATAAGCTGATTCTCTCAAACTCCTCGGAACGCTTCTAAGTGCCTCTTGACTTGCAAGCACAATAATTGGCATGGCCATAACCCCCATGGTCAAACCAGCGGCTAAAATCGATGGGCCTAATCCCCAACCAATACCTCCCTGTTTGACAAATATCGCCAATCCAAACATACCGAATACAATAGATGGAACTCCTGCAAGATTTGTCACGAGTGCTTGGATTAGCTTAGTGGTCTTGGTCGGCTTGGCATATTCTTCCAAGTATATTGCTGCCCCAACAGATATTGGTACAGATGAAATCATGGCGATTAGCATAACCCAAATGGTTCCATAGAAAGCAGCCCTGATACCCGATGAATATGGCGAGAATATATCTTGATATCTTTCGGTTAGGAATGGAATATAAATTTCTAGAGGAATAAACAGTGTGGAGGTGACGAGTAACATGCTGCTCCACATCAGCAACCCGTCTCGATTACTTATCGAATGTTTAAGTCTCGATACTTCAGATAGTTTGCGGCCTGAGTGTAACATGCGTTCAATCCCTTTAATCAGGGCGGACATCATTCTAGCAGCAAGTATCCAGCAAAGCGCAGCAAGTGTTGATGGTACAGACAAACCTCCAGCGATTGTTGTAACCAGAGCTAATGCGTAAAATATCGCTAATACCATGCGTTCTTTACCAACTAATTTGTGCATGAATTCGAGAATATTGCTCTTCGGAGCTCGATAAATTATTACCAAAAATATGAGGGTGGCATAGGCGATTATCTCCAGTGGTTCGAAAACTAAACCGCCGTCATATACCACCGCAATATCATATTCAATTACGAAGGATGAAACTAGTGGCTTTCCAGTCTCATCCGCTGAAGGAACCGGCCCAGAATTTTGGATTACTAAGACAACCTCTGTTAAGCTCGAATAAAGATGGAATTTGGTTTTCCTACCGATTTCAACAATATTGGTGCTTAAACCAGATTCATTGATATAGACATCCTCATAGATATCTCTTTCAGAGATAATATTGATTTGCAATTCGTGGACCTCGTCGCCGCCGTCCCACGAAATTTCTAGCACTATTGCATCAGTAGTAAGAGCGCCGTTAGAGTCTGTGTTGGGATAATCCCATTCCATTTCATAATCGCTTTCGGTGATGAATTCATTGGCGGCAGGAATTTCTCCACTCTCGCCATCAATGAAAGTAGGAGCAGTAATCTGCCAAACCAATATCGCAAGGAATAGTAGTCCGACTAACCCGGTAAATGCAAGGCCGGAAGAACCCATAGTCTCAGCGAAGTCACGTAGTTTACGGCTTCTTTTTTGGAGGTTATCGATATCTTTCATCAGTAAGCCTCCCGATATGCTGCTAGAACCCTATTACCGATTAAATTCAGTGTCAGTGTAATCACGAATAAGTATAATCCAACCGCAAAAATTGTCAGATAGCCGATTTCACCAAAGGGCAGATCTCCGCCCACTCTTTGAGCGATGTACGCTGTCATCGTTTGCGCTGGAAGGAACATGTTTGCAGTAAATACTGCCACCGTTCCAACCGCTAAAGTAACAGCCATTGTTTCACCTACTGCCCGACTCAGAGCAAGAATTATGCTTGCGATAATTCCAGAGAGCGATGCTTGTATCATTACCTTAAAAGTAGTTTCAATCTTTGTTGCCCCTAAAGCCAAAGAGCCTTCCCGCAACTCATTTGGTACTGCTCTTAATGCATCTTCTGACATAGAGGCAATTAATGGTAAAATCATTACTCCAACAACAATTGCTCCGTTAATTGGATTCAATACATTAGGCGGCTCGTCTATCCAGCCGTTTGCATAGAAATATTCACCTAATTCTACTACCAGAGGTCCGATGTAAATGAAAGCAAAGAATCCGTAAACTACGGAAGGAATTCCAGCTAACAATTCCAACGTTGGCTTAACCACCGCAACTAGTCTAGGTGGAGCATATTCTGAAAGATATATTGCGCATCCAACACCAAGAGGTACTGCAATGATCAGTGCACCAAATGCGACTTGTAGCGTAGTCAGTAGTAGGCTGTTGACTCCAAATGATACTGGCTTTAGCGCAGGGTTCCAGTTAGTTGTCAAGAAAAATTCTCCTAGCGCGCCGCCATAATTCATCGTGATTGATTTTGCTAGGGCGATTAAGAAGAAGCCGAGAGAGATGTTACGCCAAAGTGTACTATCGCTAAGCTGCATACCATAGCGTTGTTTGTTTACCGCTGATGCCAGTCTACGCCAGGTGATGAAGACAAACACAAATGCTACTCCCATTAGTAGCGTATCTAACACGAAAAATTGTACAACAAGCAAAGCAGCAGCTATGTAAATAACAAACTGTTTTGGAAATAGTATAATGTCTAACTTAGTCTCTTGTTCAATGGTGAATTTAGTAATCAATAATTCAGCAATATACACTAACAAGAAAATCGCTGCCGCGATACCTGTCCCTGAAGTGATGCCTGCGAGATCCCAATCAAATGTGAACCATCCACGGCTTTCTGCAAGTTCGGAAAAGAAATTGATTGACTCGAATAATAATGTCTGGATAATTCCTAAAGTAATTAATATCACAGAAAAACTCGTCAAGAATAGAATTACCCTTGCGCGATTGTTCTTGAGATATTCAAGGAATGACATTTGCTCACCTTATTCATTGTCTAGTTGTTTATGCATGAGCATGTTCAGCAGAATTTCTGCGAAGTTAATACTGTAAGCACATAGCCTTCTTATTGATTCGGAAATTCTGAATTCGCACAATAAACGTTCTGCTGAACCTCTTCCAGTCCATAATTCATCTTCTTCACCCTCTATTTTATCTCTTAATTCGACCAACTCTAACTTAGCATTATAGATAATATTGACGTCCTTTGTATACATGTTATGTACGATGGTTTTCAGCTGCTTAGCCCAAATAGGGATGGCTGAGAGTGGCATTTCGGATGGTTTTATTTTGATTGCCTGGCTATTATCTTTGATTAGATATGCCAATCTCGTTGCGTGGTCGCCCATACGCTCAAGAATTCGCGCTATGTTGGCGTGTTCCATTGCAGTAAAGCGGTCTACTGCTAACTTTCGCTCTACAGAAGGTAATTGTATGGAGGCAGCAACCTGTCTTTCGAGTAACAATCTTCGAGCATCAATCTGGCGTTCTCGATCATCAATATCGGATAATAGATTGATTGGTTCCCCCAACAGAACATCCATAGCATCGTTAACTAAACTTGAGATTAGAATATACATTCTGTTGATTGATACTTGAAGTCGTAGCTCTGATGGGTTCAGTATTGAAATTATCCTGATTTCTTTGTCATCATCGACCTCTATTTCCATGCCCCGAGTATCTCTTAGAAATTCTCTGACATCTGATCTCGTTCCACGTGGAATTTTATTCTTGCATGAAATTTTAATCACGTCTGCGTTTGATAAATATGCACCAATCATCAAATCTCTTAACCCAGTCATATGTTCACAGCAATCAATTGTAGCTACTTTTTTTGATGATTTAGACTGAATCGATGATAGACGTAGGTCTCCTGAGGCTAACTCTTCAAGGTTAACAAAATCACCTTTGCCCAAGTTGTTCGCTCTAATCCATTCTTTTGGCAACGAAACGATTACTGTAGAGCCTCCAGTGACTTGTAGTTTTCTCATATCGTTTTTGCTTGAGTTCAATCAAATCTCCCCCGTAATCTGCGACAAATATGGTTCATACATAGAAGGCCTATATATCAAACATATATCTATATATTGATATATATAAATTAATATTATCTATTGCTATTTCCTATTGCCAAGCGGCCTAACGCCGGACCAACAGGTGAACCTGAATGATGAAAAAATATGGAATAACTTTGATGATAACTTTGACAGTGCTAAGCGCAGGACTTGCAGGATGTATTGGAGGAGATGATGATAATGAACAAAAAACGATTAATATCGCTGGAAGCAGTACTGTATATCCAGTTGCAAGCGCCTGGGCTCAAGCCTACAGTGCTTCTAACTCCGATTATACAGTAACAGTTGCGGGTGGCGGCTCTGGTGCAGGAG
>JAKUNX010000098.1 GCA_022451835.1 Candidatus Poseidoniaceae archaeon | reverse complement strand
CGACTGGTACTTTCCATTTCTCATCATCCCCGTCTGGTGATTGGCTCGCAGCAAAGGCGCGTAGTTCTAGTCCTTCTTGTATTGCAACACAAGTAGCGTGAACTATTTCGTCGGGAGTGTCGGTCGAGCCCCCGACCAAAATCATTGCCGAACCGGATTCGATGGCCACGCATGCTCTGTCAGCGGCAACCTGAGGTCGTTGTTTATCTGGATCACTTAAGGTAACATGTCTTGCTGCACCCTTGTTATTGGTGACATAAGATAGGATTGATTCCTCGTCTCGACGCATGCCAATCAATCACCGCTTCAGCCTACATCGCATATTAGTTGCGGAGGTTGTATTGGCTAAGGGCTTAATCACATAGTTATCAATGACTACCGTTTGGACTAACCATGGGCGAAGTTGGTCCTTTCAGAAGACTATTGTCCCATATGAAAGGGCATAGAAAGACTATTCGCCTTGCTTCGATATGTTCTGTTACCAACAAGTTTTGGGATTTGATGCCGCCTTTACTAATCGGTCTTGCTGTAGATGTTGTAGTATTAAGAGAAGATTCGTTTCTAGCAAGCCTAGGTTATACTGACCCGTGGAATCAATTGATTTTGTTATCGGTTTTGACTTTTGCAATATGGGGGCTAGAGTCTCTTTTTGAGTACTTTTATGCTGTTTTATGGCGAAATCTTGCTCAAACTGTCCAGCATGAGTTAAGATTAGATACATTCAATCATGTCCAGAAACAAGGAATGGGTTGGTTTGATGAGAGGCAGAAAGGAGATATCTTAGCAATATTAAATGATGATATCAATCAGTTAGAGCGGTTCTTAGACAAGGGTGCTAATGACCTTTTACAAGTCTCAACTACTGTAATAGTGGTTGGCGCATTTTTCTTGTTTATTTCGTGGGAAATTGCATTATTTGCCATAATTCCAATTCCACTAATTGTCTGGGGTTCATTCAAATATCAACGAAGTCTTGAGCCAAAATACGCTGATGTTAGAAATGCGGCAGGGAAAATGAATGCGTTGCTGGAAAATGATTTGTCCGGTATGTCAACCATTCAATCATTTACCTCAGAGGATATTGAGGTAGCCAGAGTTAGGAGTTTGAGCGATGATTACCGAGAAGCAAACCGCAAAGCTATCCGTTTGTCTGCCGCTTTCACTCCACTAATTCGAATGGCAATATTGTGCGGGTTTACTGCAACACTATTACTGGGAGGTTGGTATACGTTAGAGGGAACGTTAGCGGTTGGAGCATATTCTGTGCTGGTATTCATGACTCAAAGATTGCTTTGGCCGTTGACTAGATTAGGGGAAACATTTGATCTCTATCAGCGGGCAATGGCATCATCTACCAGAGTGCTTGACGTACTGACCTCTGAAATAGAAATCACTGAGGGCAATTACGCTCCAGAGCGTGAATTAATCAACAACAGCGATATCAATTTCAACAATGTTTCATTTGCCTATCGCGGAAGAGAGAACACGTTTACAGATTTATCATTGAGCTTAGCAGCGGGAAAAACAACAGGAATTGTCGGTTCTACCGGTGCTGGAAAGACCACTTTAACTAGGCTGCTCCTCAGGTTTGCTCAACCAGACTCTGGTGAGATTATTTGGTGTGGTGAGTCAACTAATGACTGGTCGCTCAAACACCTACGCTCGTCGATAGCTCTGGTTGAGCAGCACATTACATTGTTCCCGACTTCGATTCTAGAGAACATAAGATACGGTAATCCAAGAGCGTCGGATGAGGCTGTGCATGAAGCCGCACAAATCGCAGAAATAGCTGAATTCGTCAGCAGTTTACCCGACCAATGGCAGACCATGGTTGGCGAGGGAGGGTATCGCCTGTCTGGCGGGCAGAGGCAACGATTAGCGATTGCTCGTGCGGTTCTGAAAGATGCCCCATTACTTATCTTAGACGAAGCAACGTCTGCAGTCGATAATGAGACTGAAGCATCATTACAAAGATCAATTGAATATGTCTCAAAAGACCGAACAACGGTAATTATTGCCCACAGATTATCAACGATAAGAAATTGTGATACCATACTTGTCATGGATGCGGGTGCAATTGTCGAAAATGGTAGTCATGATGAACTAGTAACTAATGGTGGAATTTACAGTAGATTATGGAAGGTGCAAACTGGACAAAGGTAGCAAAAACGCATGGATGTATTTTAAATCTTAACACTCTTTTATATACTAAACGAGGAAACCGAGGTTTGAGAAATATGTTTAAATCAAATTTGAAGAGAACATCTAGCCTGCTTTTGATCGGAACCCTCGGCCTTTTGGCATTAGGAAACGTTAGTGCAAACGTTGCTGGAGACGGATACATGGATGAGACTGATATGGTCGCTGTATCCTTCTGGCTTGCTACTGCAATGATGCTTGCATCTACCGTCTTCTTTATCCTAGAGCGCCAAAATGTAGCGCCTAAGTGGCGAACATCAATGACCGTTGCTGCACTAGTAACTGGTGTTGCATGGTACCACTACACCTACATGAGGAAGCACTGGGAAGCTTTCGAAACCTCTCCACTAGTCATGAGATATATTGACTGGTTGATTACTGTCCCACTACAAGTTTCTGAGTTTTACCTAATTCTTGCTGCTATTGGAGCTGCATCCGCTGCTCTATTCTGGAGACTATTCGGTGCTTCTATAGTTATGCTAGTTGCTGGTTTCCTATCAGAATCTGGTATTGATGCTGTTGATGGAATGGAATATCCATTGTTCTTCGTCGGTCTTCTAGCATGGGGATACATCATCTACGAACTGTGGGCTGGTGAAGCAAAGGAGAAAGTCAGCGGTGCAAGTGAAGGTACACAATTCGCTTTCAAGGCTATGGCAATCATCCTAACAGTCGGTTGGGCAATTTACCCACTCGGATGGTTCATGGGACAAGATGCAGGTACTTCTGGAATTGAGAACCTAAACATCCTATACAACATCGCTGACGTAGTCAACAAGACTGCTTTCGGTGTAATGGTTTGGTATGCTGCAACAATGGATACCAAGGCATCTGGATCTGAAGAGTAATTACCTACTAGTGAGTTTGCGAATAAGACTTTCAATGGTTAGCCATTGAAGCTTATTCCAAACAAATGCGAAGATAAGCCAGGCAGTGGTGAATAATACCACTGCCTGGCTTGCTTCCATAACCGTCCAATCTCTTTCATTTTCAAGATTGGATAATATTGTTAATGGAATAAAATGCATTACATAAATCGTCAACGATAGTTTACCTGAACTCTCGAAGACTAGTATGTTAAATTCCTGAAACAATAACCAGAAAATGAAAACCCCTGTCATTGAAGCTATGATGAAACCAATGTTTGCTGGGAAAAATGTGAGGTAATCTCCTTTTGTTGGATGAGCCCAAACAGTTCCATTAACATTAGACATAATCATAGTAATTAGACAGTAGCACATTCCTATTAATGTCAGTAACAAGGTGGTGCTATTCCTTGGGAGCGTTTTTCCCCCCTCCTTAACGGATCTTCCAAGGAATGCGCCAACCACTGCATAACATATCCAAGGAAATAGTGGATATGTTCCATCAACTAACATACGCGAAAGAACTGCTGATAGACTATCAGCCGTTATTCTAACATTCCAATCATTATCTCCTTGGATGTTGATAATGAAATTATCAATCAGATAAATTGATACAATGAATACACCAAAAAATACCATACTAGATTTCTTTGATGACGCTAACAAAATCAACGGCTTTGCAAGAATCAACAAAGCGAATAGCGATAATATCCCGGGGGTGAAAGGATCGTATAGGTGAGGAGAACATAGATTCACTACAAGTTGTAAGAGGATTAGTAATGATGCTTTAATCAAATTATCCCGAGTACTACTCTTAGACCTAATTATCCCCCAACCAAAGATTGTCACAAATAATGGTGCTGCTAAACCACCTAATCCTGCAGTAAAGTATGCAAGAATAGAAGTTTGTGTAGATTGAAATGGATTCCAAGTGGCTGCTGCATGAACCATGACCATTAGTAATACTGCTAAACCTCTTAATGAGTCAATTTCTCTAAATCGAAAGTTAACTGTCATCGCAATCAATTTTTTGAGATAACATATTCTACAGCATTTCTAAAAATTTGTAATCCTTGGCCTTCCCAATCAATTTCAGATCCGGTTTGCGGCGCTGTACCTCTAGTAAAATCGGGGTGTAGCCATTGGGCGTAGATGGCTTCTGGATGCGGCATTAATCCAAAGACTAGGCCTGTTTTGTCGCAAATTCCTGCGATATTCATCATGCTCCCATTTGGTGAAATTGGGAATGGTAAAACTTTATCATTGTCTACATTATCATTATTATTTGGATCAATATATCGTACTGTAATCTGATTATTTGCTGATAGTTGGGCTAAACTCTCCCTATCAGGCATTACATATTTTCCTTCGCCGTGCCTTACTGGACAATCTATTGTAGTAATGCCCTTTGTCCAAATACAATTGCTATCTTGATTGAATTCTAATGTTACCCATCGGTCTTCATATCTGCCCGAATCGTTTAGTGTAAGACTTGCTCTTTGAACAAAATCTGGCTCATTACCGTCTGGTCCTGGCAATAACCCCGTTTTTACTAAGACTTGGAAACCGTTACAAATACCAATTATTGGTTTGTCTGCTTGAATAAATTTGGTTAATTCATCTCTAAGAGAATACCTCATCCTATTACCCATTAATCTTCCACTGCCCAGATGATCTCCAAATGAAAACCCGCCTGGAACAGCAAGAATGTCATAATTTGCTAAGTCGTCTGCACCTGAGATAAACGAATTAAGGTGCACTCTCGTTGAATTGCCGCCAACCATTTCAAAGACTGCTGCCGTTTCATGGTCACAGTTTATACCAAAACCAAACAATACTGCAACTTTTGGAATATACATTAAATCTCACCTCCAGTCATATCAAGGGTGCTTTGCCAAGATTGTACCATTTGAGATACGTCGGCTGAAATTATCTCATCATAACCATCTAAGATAGATAATTTTTGAGTGTTTTCTATTTCTCCTAGATATGTTGTAGTGCTGCCTGCCATATGATTTAGGAAAGCTGCTTCGTTTTCTGGAGAAACTGCAATAATAATTCTACCGAGTGATTCTCCCCATAAGCGTGACCATAGGTTGCTATTTCCAGTACCATCAATGTCTATTTTAGCCCCGATTCTTCCGCCGATGCACATCTCTGCAAGTGCAACCCCTAAGCCCCCTTCTGAACAATCATGAGCCGTTTTTACTAGTCCTGAATTGATTGCAGAACTTAGTGAATGGTATGATTTGAATAGTTTTTCCGGATTGTCTAGGCTGGGGACATTGCCTCCGATTCCTTTTGCTTCGCCCCTTTCTTTGAGCATGAAAGAAACCTCTGAAGCGCCCAATTCATCCATGGATTCGCCAACCAAATATATTCTATCACCAGGGTTTTTGAAATCGCTAGTTGCTGTGTTTCTAACGTCTGGGTGATCGCCAAATAGTGAGAATAGTAGTGTTGGTGGAATCGAAATCTTATCAGCGCCTTTACCATAATCATTCTTCATTGAGTCTTTGCCACTAACGCATGGTAAACGATAAGCACGGCAAATACGTTCTAATTCTCTATTAGCTCGAACTAGTTGTGCAAGTTTAAATTTACCATCAGGGGTTTTCTCAGATTGAATCGGGTCTGGCCAGCAAAAGTTATCCAAGCCAGCAATTTTGTTGACGTCTACTCCGACACAAACCGCATTTCTAACCGCTTCATCAATCGCTGCTGCCGCCATTGCTCCAGCATCAATATCTGAATACCGAGGGGAAATTCCACATGAAACTACCAACCCTCTCGGATTACCGTGAATCGGTGCAATTACCCCAGCATCACCGGGACCGTCTCTTTCAATTCCAACAAATGGTTTCACTGCAGTTTGAGCGATGACTTCGTGGTCATATTGTCGCACCCAAGTTTCCTTACTAGCAATATTTGGCCGGGCTAATAAATCGAGTAGAATGGTATTGTGATCTGCGTTTGTTGGGGCCTCAAATAATTCATGTTGTGGTGGAGTCCATTCTGATTCTAATTCTAATTGAGGAACTCCGTCGTGTAAGAATTCGATCGGTAAGTATGCTACTGTAGCATCATCATATTGTACGTGGAACATGCCTGTAGAAGTAAATTCGGCAACTGCGGTTGCTTCAACCTCGTGTAATGAGGCAAGGTTTTCGAACGCTTCCACATCCTCGGGTTTCACCGCTACAGTCATCCTTTCTTGGCTCTCAGAAACCAATATCTCCCAGGGCGAAAGTCCTGGTTGTTTTAATGGCACTTTAGCCAAATCAATTTTACAACCATTAGTATATTCTGCCATTTCACCAATAGAAGAAGATAATCCTCCTGCACCATTGTCTGTGATACAGGTAATCAAACCAATATCTCTTGCTTCAAGAATCATGTCTATCATTTTCTTTTGAGTAATTGGGTCTCCTATCTGAACCGCGCTTGAAGGCGATTCTTCGGTTAATTCTAGTGATGAAAAGGTGGCTCCATGAATTCCATCATATCCAACCCTGCCCCCGCCCCTGTAGACTCCCTCGCCAGCGCTTGGTGTCTTGATATGTGATTCTCTACCATCTGGAAGGTTTCTTGGCATT
>JAKUNX010000097.1 GCA_022451835.1 Candidatus Poseidoniaceae archaeon | reverse complement strand
GCTATTCAGACAATGCATCAGATTATTGGAAAATGGTATTCCAACACAATCCATTTGATTCTATGATGATTAATTACAATGGCTATGATGCAACAACTCAACCGGTTACTCCTGGCGAAGTGCCAGAATTTTACTGGTTCTTGTTTGCCCGCTGGAATTCCCGCAATGGCGGTAATGAGTGGGATATTGATACAGATGGAGACTCACTAATCAACGGACTTGACACCGATCAAGATGGTGACGGACTACCTAATTGGTGGGATCAAGATGAAGGTAATGATGGTATTATGGACGTAAACGACCCTAAGATGGGTGGAACATTTAATCTAACAACTTGTGGTTATACTGCAGGTAATTTCGCCACAGGATTCTCTTGTGGTTATACCTATGCTTTCGCTTATCAAATGCCACTAAACGGAGTAAACGCACAACTTGGTCTGCCATTTTCGACAAGACCAGACATAGGTTTAGACCAAGGTCAAACCGCAGGCGGCCCATCAAATAACTGGAGTTGTACTCCAGGCGCTCAAGGAGGTTGCTATCATTATGACTACGGTAATGATGGAACTATTGATGCAGGTATTACTTACAGCCAAATCGCTAACAGCCGAGATGCATTCACTGTTTGGATGGGTCTAACTCTTGGCGTACAAGGTTGGAGCTGGAATTCTGATACCGGTGCAGTACAAGATTTCCCTGATGAAATGGGGGCTGATGTAACTGCAAACGAAGTCGATGAGGATATTGATGGAGACAGTTTCAACAACACCATTGATATTGACGATGATGCAGATGGAGTTTACGACTGGTTTGATATCGATGATGATAATGATGGTATTTGGGATTACTTTGACATGGATACTAACGATGACTTAGACGAAGATGCTAATATTACCTTGCCGCAAGGCTCATCATTCTTCACAGGAACAAATTGTAATGATAACGATGACGACGGTAATGATGCTGACGCAGATGACGACGGATTCTTCCAAGCGGTTTGGGACCGAGGAGAAATGACCCAAGGTTACCAAAACCCGCGTTATTATGATGTTGATAACGACAATGATGGCGTACCAGATGCTGAAGATTATGATGATGATAACAATGGAATCGATGATTGGGCACAAGAATTACTTCCGGGCTGCTTTACCGGTGAAGAACAATTGCCATGGGATCATGATAACGACAACATCTCCAATTGGGCCGACGATGATTGGGATGCAGACGGTTTGACAAACGATGTTGAACTCGCTATTTCTCTCACCCAAGCATTTGATCATGACAATGATGGTCTAAGAGATGATATCGATGAAGATGATGACGAAGATGGAATGAAAGATAAGGATGAAATCCTAGTTTGGCCAATTAGATATGATAGGAACTCAACAAATCCATGGGACCACGATGACTATGGTGACGGTGAAGCATTAGCCAATCCGTCAGACCCATCAGTAGGCCCAGACGCGATTGACAATGATGATGATAACGATTCACGAATCGACCCAGATTTCGATCATTTGGAAGATGGTGAAATCAATGATCCATGTTACAATGGTGCGGAATCAAGCGACTGGGATTTTGATAATGATTGTTTACTCGATGCAGATGACAAAGCTCCAACCTTCATCACACTTAATGTGCCAGATAAGCTTTGGATAGATGCCAAGACACCGCAAAGATTCTCAGGGCATGTTGATTGGATTAACCCAATAACCAGCGCGTATGAACCAGCACCAAATATCCCTGTACAAATCAACATTGAGTGGGCAAATAATGGTACTAAGGCTATCGAGTCAATTTATGTTCCAACCAATAACTTTGGTAACTTCACTTACAATCAATACATTTACCCTGAGATGCTGACAGTAGGCGATGAAGGTACTTACAAAGTATATGCAGAAGTCACCGAATTGTTTGCCTTCAACGGCAATCGATCGCAAGATTATTTCCTTGGCGTCGACGCTAATTTGACAGCAAATATTGCACCAATTGGTTCTTTCAAGAGTAGTGAGCAACCATTCAAGATTGATTTCTGGGCTCACTATACTGCAGATACGGACCGAGGAGATTATACAAAATTAATCAGTAATGTACCAATTACTTTCACCGTAAGAGGTGGCCCATTTGGCAATATTACTAGCCCGACAACCTTTGCTGGATTGGATGGCAACGGTTACAGAACAGATAACCGAGGATTTGCCTCAGTGACTTTCGTTCAAGACCTGGGCATTGCTGGAACATGGCGACAAATTCGTTTGAATGCTAGCCTTGATAATGGCCCAGGACAAATCCCGGGCGGTTATGAAGAAATAATTTGGGACAATTTAACCAAGCGTCACGTTGTAGTCACCGACCCGGTTACTGGTGACCCTGTAACAGGAGATTTCACTAGTTTGTATACTAATACTACGCTACCAGCCGGAGACTATCTGGTAACAGGATTTGTGCAGCCCGAAATTACTGATTGGAGCTACTGTTACAACTTTACCGAATACAATGAAGTTACTATGGAATGGGAAACTCCATCATCACCATTTTACCGTGGAGGATTTGGCCGAAACATTACCAATGAAGCGGATTGTATCAGCACCGTTGATCCGAATAATAACACAGTAAATTTGCAATGGCTAAAGGACAGAGAGTGGCCTTATTCATTTATGCATGGTGATCAAACAGAACCGGAAAGCGTTAGAGTCATGCACCGTATGAATATTGATGGAACAATGTATGTGACAGGAACCAATCCAGTATATTATTTCGATAAGACAATCAATAATGGCGACGGTAGTTTTGGTAACTGGGCAACTTTATTCCATGCTGATGCATTGACAAATGCGGGACTAAATTATAATGAGGTTTCTGCAATCAAGCCATACCCAACTAATTGGGATGGTAATCCTGCAAGCTTGACTGGTGAAGCAGCCCTATTACGTCCGTTTATCGATACTGACGGAGACAATTGGTCTATTTCACTGGTTAATGGCGGTAATACAAACCTGCCTCCTTGTGGAGCAGTAGATCCAACGGATCCAAATAGCGCTGTTAGGTGTGAAATAGTTCCAGAGTTGAATACTGGTGAAGGGTTTAGAGTAGTTGGTACTGTTACCAATAGAACCCTTGCTCCTTGGGTTGATGACCCAATTACGCTTCAAATCGATATTGATGGAAATGGATTGTTTATCGGACAGCAGGAGACGCAGTTCACATCCAAACCAACTCAAGCCTGCTCATCTTGCGATGCAGTGTATGATTACAACTTCACTTTCTTGAGCCAATACCCTGCAAAGACTTACGGAACTAGAGTTGATTTCACCAATTCAGCGTATTACTTCACAGGAAATACTAGCACATTATCACCTACTGGCGCCTACATCAACATCTCAGTCATTGGTACTACAGATTTCCAAATGACTTCTACGCCTCGCTTATATCGTAATACAAGTACTGTAATACAAGCAAAACTAGTTGACAATTCACTGCAGCCAGTAAGAAATGCCCCAGTAAACTATACTTGGTCATTTGATGGTAGGACTGGAGTAAATTATACCGATGATAACGGTTTCTTTGAAGTGCCATTCACGATTAACAGCACAGATTCCTTAGGCAACTTCTCTTTAGAATTCGAATATCCAGGCTCTAACTTACTGAAAGGCTCATCTGTGAACCAGTATATTTGGGTAATATCGCGTACCAACATTTCAGTAACGGATATTTTGCCAAGACAGGTCCAAGAAGAATTTGGCAATTTTAGAGTAAGTGGGGATTCATGGAATTTTGTTGCTCAGATTACTGATGATGGAGCGAATGACCCAAGTATTACACCAGTCAATCTCAATGGCGCTCAAGCGCCTACAGGTGGGTTGGTTGACGTTATTTTCGAAGGAACTGATTTCCAAGGCAATACCTACAGGCAATTAGTTGCAACAATTGCTCCAGAAGGTGCAGGGCAGCTAACACTGCCAGAACCAATACCAGGTGCAGGGGACTCTCATCTATGTTATTTTGATGGCAATAATGATGAATTCTCAGATTGGGATACCAACCAAGACGGCGTTGTAAGCCGAGAAGAATCTGTAGGTTGTTTAAGAGCGGACATCTTACCGCTAACACCGTTTAAGTTAGCTCAAGATCCAGCAGGTTTCTTGCCTAATGGATTTGGCCCAGTGAATGTTATTTTGAGATATCAAGAAAGTTTGCCAAATGAAGGATGTCTTCCATTCTCGGATGACTTAGACATTAGAACCCTTGGCGGAGCTTGGGATTCATGTACGTTTATTCCTAATAATGAGAAGTTCCGCGTATTTATGCCAAACATCGAAAATGGATTCAACTTAATTGGAACAACATTCATTGATGCACAAGATGAAGTAATTGTATACACTGGTGAATTTGATCCACAAACCAATCAATATGAAGACAAACCAATGATTCTAACCGGTAGACTATATGATGAACTTGGCAATAACCTAACCAGCAGAATCGTATCAGCACAATACACTATGAAGAACGATCCAAATAATCAAATCACTAAGTGTAACGATGTTAGAACTGATGAATTCGGTATATTCGTTATTGAATGTGACATAGAAGGAGTACAAGCAGGTCAGGCGGATGTCAACATCATTTATTCTGCATTGGATTCACAGAACCGTGACCAATATCGTTACAAGTCAAAGACACTACCTCTAACTTACCAAATATTCTCCAATTCTACTTTGGCGATTACCGATGTAGGGCCATTCAAGTCGACCACCGATAAGTGGCTAGCACCTAATGGAACCGAATATTATCGATTATTCCTAAAGGAATCCTTCCACATAGATGCGGTTTTGAAGCAAAGTAACGGAGACCCAGTGGGAGACAAGTGTCTAAACATCTATCTAGATCCCGAGGAAAATGTAAGGCCGATTGCTAGAATTAGAACTAGTCAAGCATTGGATGACCGTGGGACAATCAGTTGGTTTAGTGGCGATCCATTACAGAATCCAACGCTAAAGGGAGTTGAAACAACTGGTGGCAAGACCGAAGGTTTCCGGGTTTTACGTGTTGCATATGAACCAACAGAGGACTTAAGCAATTATGGCGGCTGTGCAAGAGATGCAGATAAATCATTGAATGGTTCTTTCATGGATGTTGATATTTTAGTTCGTTCTAGAGTAGATATTCAAGTTCAGCAAACTTGGAGTTATCGTGGAGATAACGGCCTTTCCGAAGGAGATCCAGTCATCGGTGAAATCGCTCTACTAAGAGATAGGTTAGATTTAGCTGTTGAAAATGAAGAAGTATTCTTCCTTCGCCAATACTTCTCTAACGATGGAGAATGGGTGACAGAGGGTGAGAACCGTTCAACAACTAATGAGCAAGGTATTGCGAGCTTTGAATGGGCATTTGATGGCCGGACTTGTGAAGGACAACCTTGCCAAGGGTTGTGGAGAATCATTGCCTATTATCCAGGCTCGACCTTCTTCGCGCCTTCGCAAAACAATATATCTCATGAAATCCAATGGCGTGAACCGATAGCTGTTAGTGCAGATACAGGATTCTTTACGCCTGCAAATACGATGGCTTTAGTGATTCTATTGATGGCATTAGTTATCGGTGGTGCAGCTTACTACCAACGTAGTCAAGCACGTCGACAAGTACAGGCTCTACGCGGTATCTTAACCGACACGATGCTGCAGTTGGAGGCAAGCAACGAGTTTATTGCAGCGATCTTTGATTGCTACAAGAATTTAGTACGGCATTTCAGAAAGCATGGTTTCATGAAGAAGGTTTACGAAACAACCAGAGAGTTTGAAGCTGCGGTTAGAAAAGCCTTCGATATGGTTCCATCTGAGCAACTCGACGCCTTCCTAACCATCTTTGAAGAAGCGAGATATTCTGATCATACAATCGATGCAAGCCATCGAGATAGAGCAGTTGCAACATTAGGAATGATTCAGCAATCATTGACTATTGCACTTGGAGAAGGAATGTTGGTAAAGCGCTATGAAGATGTGAACCTGTATAATAATCAAACCAAGGCTGGTGAATTCGTTGCTGCTGACGGCTCAGTTAGGCAAGCAGGTCTCGCTGATGGCGAGGATTCAAACTTTAAGATTTGAAATAAATTACACTAGATTTATTCCGAACCTTCAAGGTGCGAGTGTGCTGTGGTAAACCCATGGAAGACTGGAAGAGCCTAATCGACCAAGCTATGCAAAAGGAAACTGCCGATTTAATCGCCGCTCATGCAATTTATGGAAAAGCGGTTAGAGTGGCGCTTAGTGAAGCACAAATGTTACTCGGAGACCTTGAAGCTGCACAGATTATTGAATCAATCTATGGCGCTCTTGTAGCATATTCTCAACAAGTGATGCTCCGGATGAAAGCAGAAGATCCTGAAGTTGGAGGAGTAGACCACGCGTTTAGAGCAGGACAAGCATATGGCGTAAGTTGCGTTTTGAATCACTTAATCGATCAACTTACCGATGTAGTTGGTGCCACTGCACTTGGGGCATTGGATGATTTTTCCGATACTCTTCACGACGAAATAATCGTGCAAAGTAGAGCTGCTGGTCTAACAGTGGAATTACTTGATGCTAAAGGCGACATTTTGTTTGAGTGAAAGGCATTATAGGCGCGGCATTCGCGTATTTAGCACTACAATACGCGTCGGTGCTTTGATAATGGGTTGGCGAGTCGCCAGCATGCTTCAAAGCATCGAGGGAG
>JAKUNX010000096.1 GCA_022451835.1 Candidatus Poseidoniaceae archaeon | reverse complement strand
CATGACGGGCATGATGATGGAGTCCACGGTGACCATGACGGTCACGATGATGGAGATCATGATGATCACGATATGCATGCAGTATTTGATTGGACAGTTGTTGAATCAGACATGATGGTTATTGATGAGTTAGATGGAGATTTCGCTGACTATCACATTGTTCTATCACTATGTATGATGGATGAAGAAGGTAGCGATGATATGATGGAAATGAGTTCACCAACAATGACTTGTGGCGATGACGTGATGAAGGTTTCAATGGCTGAAGCATCGGCTCCAGGAGCAGACATAATGTTCCATGATGCAGACAGTTCTGGAACTATTTCTGATGGCGACATGGTTCATATCAACCCAGATATTGATGCTGGTGGCGATTGGAATACTGTTAGACTTTACTCAGCATCTGCTGACAAATACTCTGACGAGAACCCAATGGTTACTCCAGGATTTGGCGCTCTTGCCGGTATCGTTGCACTATTAGGTGCTGCACTACTTGCACGCAGAGATTAAAACAGTCTCTATTGTAGCAGAAGTACTCTATCTTAGATAGAGACAAAGCGGAATAGAACCTTTGATACAGCGGATAGCATCATGATTATCATGAACGAGCCAAGCGCCCACTTTGCCCACGGACGGTCTGGTTTTTCAGGCGGCCATGGGTCAAAGCCTAAGCGTTCAGCCTCTTCGACAAGGGCAGCTAATTCTGCTAACTCTTCTTCAACGCTTTGGGCTGGCATGTTACTTGCGAAATTAGCGTAATACATCAATATGAGGATTAATAACAAACAAATATTTAACAAAAAACAACAACAAAGTAATAGTGATTGAATGCCGAGTAAGCCAGAATCAATTGGAAAAACTATTTTTGTGACTGGAGTAAACGGACACATTGGTAATCAAATCGTCAGAGACCTGCTGAAAAATGGCTACAATGTCAAGGGCTCAGTTAGAGATGTAAATGATGCCTCTAAAACTGAACATGTGATTCAACATGCCAAAGAAATAGGTGTTGAAGAACGCCTTGAACTTGTTCAAGGTGATATTCTAGATGCTGATAACTGGGCTGAACTGATTCAAGGTTGTGATTCACTATTCCATACTGCAACCATATATTCCAATACCAAAGATGGAAGTCTAATTATTGATACCGCTTTGTTAGGAACAACCCATTTACTTACTGCTGCAAGAGATGCTGGCATCAAACGGGTAGTGTATACCTCAAGTGTTGCTGCTGTTGGAAATACCCCAAAGGGCGAGAGAAAACTGAAGATGATTGGCAGACTGAACGCTCATCTCCTTACATTATCGCCAAGACAGATAGTGAGCGTAAAGCGTGGGAGTTGGCCAAAGAATTCGATATTGATCTAAGAGTAATTAACCCAAGTGCAGTAATTGGTGGTGGGTTTGTCAATCCGACTCCTAGTGTCGATTTCTTCCCTGACATAATCAATGGTAATGTACCAATGGCGCCAAAATTTCCTCTATCAATCGTCCATGTAAGAGATGTAGCAATAGCGCATAGAAGAGCCTATGAGGTTGATGAGGCAGAAGGCAGATTTATTCTTGCACCTCATAAAAATTTGACTTTGGTTGATGTTTGTCGAACTATCAAGCGATTATATCCTAAAAGTAAAGCACCAAAACGTGGCATTCCTCGTTCGATGATGTCACTTGTTGTATTATTTGATTGGTTTAACGGTTTGCGAGGTAAAAAACGTTACATGACAAGAAAGACCGTCAAAGGTTTCTTCCGTGGCGATTCAAATATTTCATCGCAAAAGGCGACAGATATTCTCGGTATGGATTGGATTCCATTAGATGAATGCATCAAAGATACCGTTGATGAATTCAAATCACGGTCGTTGGTACCATAGGCTTGGAAGTATCCTCGCCCTTGGCCCACTTTTTCTTGATAAATTTGAACAGAATTCGAGAGAATACCATAGAAAACAGCAAAAATATGATTGAGGTCCAGATTGGAACATTATCACTAGTTGCAATGAAATAAGTAACAATCAGAATACCCATGCCGTATACGGCTCTAAAGGCTGAAAATAGCATCAGCGAGCGAAATGCTGGAGACTTAGAAAGTCGGGCAAAAACTGACAACTTTTGCTCTTCCATGTCAAAGCGGTATTGCTTTTCATACAAAATATCATGCTTTGAGGCATTAACAAGCCTTCAAAACGGTTGGAAGCACAACTTAGTTCATGCAGAGTGTAAAAAAAGCCACAATTCGACTAAGCGGTGGCTATTGTTCTAGTTGTTTAAGACTTGAAAAAGGAACTATAAATGCGAGCGGCATATGTGCTGATTGTACATCCATGCAATTTGCTATAGACTAGTTATTCTTCTTCAGCAAAAACTTTCGGAGGAGTGAAAATTCCTTCATCCTCCAATATATCACAAGATCCTGGCAATACTGCAAGTATTTCATCTGTTGAAATTCCAGTATTCTTGTAGATTCGATTAGCGAGTTTGTCTTTCTTAGAGATCCCTGGACTCAATATTGCGTGTCTTGGACACATATTGCGTATCATATCAGGCATACCACTCATCAACAAAGGAACTCCATTAATGGCAATGATTCCTATACCCAATCTCACGTCTAAGTCTCTAAACCACTGACGCTGTCCTCTAACAATGAATGCACCTTTACCAACATATTCTCCAGTCTGCGCGGTCTTTGAAACCTGAGCGGGCTTAACGGCAAATACTGTACCATGGCCTCCACCACTAGCCCACGCACGACTCCAACATAGGGCTAAAGTTGCGGCTTCGGTTAATTTATCATCATTGATTTGCTCATCATCAAGTTTGTCAACCAATTTGAATGTGGGAATATCGTCTGGAATATGGCCTGGTCTATGTTCATCAACAACGAATCCTTGTGATGCTCTTAGGCTACAACTTGGAGCGCCATGAATATCTGCGTGAAGATACATGTCCAAGCCTGAGAGATGTTTCTTGACAATAGCATCATTGCCCTTAGCATCTTTGCCACCAACCAACAAATGGCCTCCAGTAGTCATCGACCAACGATGATTCTCAAACCATAACCGCTTACTGCGTTTGACTTTGCTTAAGCGACCGCTTTCCTTGGCCTTGACTTCCTTCTTTTTTGCCCGCTTAAGATAGACATTGGTTTCCTCTAAAGCATCGGTAGCACCTTTGGTTTTGGCTTTCTGCTTGCGAGCAGTTTCAAAGAAATGTTGCGCGTTTTGATGAACTGTTTCATCCAATCTCAGCATTGCTTGCATGCCTTTGGGCTCGCCTTCATCGTCAGGCAATATCGTATTGAATGTCCGGTCAGCTGGATTCATAGAAACAATCCAAGGAATTTGTTTCGCCATCTTTTGTGTTTCTTTCCAGCCATTTTTCTCAACTGATTCTTTGATTTGAGCAAGCAGACTTTCGACATGTGTCCAATTATTTTGTATGGTATGGCCAATCATTTGCTGCTTCTCAATTTTTTTAGCAAAGCCAGATAGTGCCTTTTCCTGTTGTGCTTGTCTTCGCTCCAATTTTTCTACTTCAGTAGAAAAGCCTCTTCCGGGTGATGCAATGTCTAACTTTTCTGCTTCACGACGTGCTAGCGCACCGGCATCGTGAGAACCTTGCCACGCATCGACTGCCTGACACAAATTATCAAATTCAATTACTGCTTTACCTTCATGTGCTGGAAGTAAGGTTGGTGAAGCCTCATTAGCATAATGCTGCAAGAATTTGTCTCGCTCAGCCCCATCTACTTGCTGATTGGCTAATTCTTGGAGCTGATCAACGCTTTGTTCTCCATCTGTCTTGAGAATAACATAGCCTTTAGCATCGCTAGCAAGACCATCGAGTAATTGCATCAATGCTTGATGGACCTTCTTGACGTCAACATCAGAAGTTGCTAAATTGGGTTCATAACCTGCTAATGAGCAAACTGCATTCGCATGTGTGCCACCAAGATTTGCCTTGCCACCAAGGGTCGCTACAAGGTCGCGGTCAGAATTGTCAAAAATTTCCTGTAATGCTGCTTCATCAAAATCATGAGGGTCTGAGGCTGGTGGTGGCGGTGAATATTCCACACCTTTTTTCAAGACACGCCCTGAATATTTAGCATGAGTCAGCGGCTGAATGATGATTCCTTCACTATCAACCAAAATGATGTTACCCTCTCTAAAAACTTCAACATATAGATGCATTTCACCAAATTTAGTATCAAAATCTAACGCTAAAACTCGATCAAAACCAAGTTGCCTTACTGCAGTCATGCGGGCATTTTTCAGATATTTACGCAAAACCATAGCAAACGGTGGTGGGGTTTGCGGCATTGGTCGGTCGCGATTAGAAGTGTAAACTCTTGAGCCTCTAACAATAACTAAGTCAAACTGATTGCTTTCTTTGGGATTAATTCGCAAAACAATTTGCTCGTAATGCGGCATGTATGATTTCTTAACATAAGCGCCAACATACTGACTCAGTTCACCAACGATTGCTCGTAGGTCAAAACCGCTCATGTTGGCCTTCATATTACCGCCTCATACTACTGGATGAATCACGCTTATTGAAATCTACTTGAAACTTAACAGAACTTTACCGATGTTCTTAGCATCATGAATATGCTGATGAGCCTTAGCAGCATCTTCAACAGGGAATATTGAATCAATTACAGGGTCTAATACGCCTTGGTTGATTCCTTCAACAATGCGATTCAGTTGCTTGGCAATTACTGCTTCATCATTCCATGTTCCCATGTGTACACCGAATATGCCTTGATTACGAGACATCATTTTGAGAGGATCAAGTTTTGGAGTTTTCCGCCAAGCAAAGTAGGCTTTGACCAACGAACGCTTTGATGAAGGAGCCGCAGCAGACATGCCGAAGGTGTAGACTTTACCGCCCATGGCCAAAACTTTCAGACTGCGCTTGAGATTCTCGCCACTAATTGGGTCAAGGATATGGTCAACACCCCTTCCATCGGTTTCTCGCTTGATAATCTCAACGAAATCTTGCTTGTGCCTATCAATTGGAATTCCACCGAATTTTTTGATGACATCTGCTTTGTGACCTGAAGCAGTTGCCCAAACCTTGCTTACTCCAGCCCATTGGCATAATTGTAAGGCTGCGGTACCAACGCCTCCAGCACCGCCATGAATCAGTACGGAATCGGTCGATTTTAGATTACCTAAATGGTGCAACATGTGATGTGCAGTGATATAGGTGACTGGCATTGATGCAGCTTTTTCTAATGACATTTCATCGGGTAATGGAATAACTCGTGAAGTAACTGCAATAACGTGGCTAGCTTGGCCTCCATTCTGCATACCCGCTACTACCCTTTGACCAACCTCAAAATCTGTCACTCCTTTACCTACTGAATGAATTGTACCGCTTACTTCGTAACCAGGAGTAAATGGGAATGGCGGTCTTGGCTGATACAAACCAAGTCTCATTAGCGTATCGGCAAAGTTGATTCCTGCATAATGAACCTCGATACAAACCTCACCTTCATTTGGTTTAGGCATAGCCATTTCAATGACATCAAGAACTGATGGTGAACCTGCTTTGGTAATAACTAATCTGCGAGGCATGTCCATGCTAGGGAATGCTATCAATCAATGCTTGCATGCCAATTGCCATTAGAATCTTGAGATAACTTACCCTGTCTTTGATGTGACAATAGATGCGCTAATGTTTGGTCTCTTGCAAGGCCTGGGTGAGCATCTGGCGTATCTTCATATGCCTTTACGGCAATCTCTGAGACATTTCTAAAGCCATCAGTAACAGCTTGCAATACCTTGTCATGCCGGGCACTGCGATGCTTGATGTAATAGTTGAATTTCTTTTCTGGCAGAGCAATAACCGGTCCGTGACTTGGGAATGCGAGATACGGCTTTAGATCTCTAAGTCTTGCAAGTTGCTCAAGGTAAACGTCCATATCCCCGGTTGCAGGTGGAATCAAAATTGTGCCAAAACCAGCCAACATGTCGCCAGCCACTAATCCTGCATCACTCAAGAAACAAGTATGACCTGGATGATGACCTGGAGTGATTAGAATCTGCCATGCTTGATCACCCAATTGGAGAATTTCTCCATCAACTAAAATTCGGTCGCAATCAACACTTCTTGAAGTGTATTCACTACCCCAGACTGGTAAATCAAAGGCTTCGCTTAGTAAATCCATATCAGCAAGATGGTCGCCGTGTGAATGGGTAAATGCAATAGCAATTGGCTGACCATTATGTCGTTCAACCGCTTCTGCAAGATTCTCCATATCTTCTCGGTAGCGTACTGCAGGGTCGACAATGATGAAGTCGCCTTCAGGATCACCTACCAAGTAACAATTAGTGTGGTCAGCAGGGGGTAAGGTTACGGTTCTTATTGGCACAACTTCAACCCCATAGGCAAACAGAATTGACTGGCGCCCAGGTTGTCTGTTCGAGATATTTTGTGCAGCCTCAACCATATCATCGTTGGAGAATTCGAGAACTCTAATTATTTCCATGAGCACAGATATTACCGGAGGTGCAACCTTGATTTCATGGTTTGACCAGCGAGCAAGAATATCTTGCGGCCTTGCCCACATTATTTCATCAAATTCGGTTTGCGGTTCAAGATCGAACTCTGGAACACTTTGCCAATCTCCACAGTGAAAATGAATGAAGGCATTATCGAACTGAACTGGTCCAAATGGCGGAGTTATCCGATGGCCTAAGATATTGATATTGTCAATATTTACTGGAATGTTACAATCCTCAGCATGAGGTAACCAATTGGCTTTATCTTTGATTACATCGAACCTAGCACTCTCATCTATAGAAATTACGTGATCACCATTTGGCGCAACTCCAAGCTCTTCACAAGTCTCTCTTAGGATGCAAGCAATGAAATTACCAT
>JAKUNX010000095.1 GCA_022451835.1 Candidatus Poseidoniaceae archaeon | reverse complement strand
TGCAATGACAAGTGCTTCTCTGAAATGTTCCATTGCTTCATCATTTTTGCCTGAATCTTGCAAGACTTCACCAAGTAGAATAGTAATATCGACCATAGCCAATATGTCACCTTCTTCATTCATTGCTTCTAATGCTTGAGAATAATGATGTGATGCTACATCCGAATCACCAACTTTAGCATAATATCGGCCTAAAACTGCTTGAGATCTAGCATGTAATTGTTTATCATTTAATTTGTCAGTTTTGTCAAATGCATCCAATGCATGATCTCTAGCTCGCTCAATCTCTCCCAAATCCATTAAAGATCTAGCAAGAATTAATTGAGAACTAATTAGTTCACTATCATTATTTTCTTGAATTATTGATTCAACTTCAGCATATGACTCTAAAGCCTTGGATTTGTCATTCTTTCTACGTAGAATATATCCCATATTATTGTAGCATCTTGCAGCCCCAATAGCATCCTTTTGTTTGATAAATATTTCAAGTGCATCTCGATGCATAGTTAATGATTCATCTAAGTTACCTTGCTTAAGTGAGATATCTGCCAACGCAGAAAGTAGTTCTGCTTGAGTACTAACATCTTTACTCTTAGATGCCATTTCTTGGGCATGTGAGAATGCCGCTTTAGCATCTTCAAACTTTCCAAGAAGTGCTAAAATTTCACCTTTGTAATGATTTACTTTTGTTGAAACATCACTGGACAACTCTTCTTGATTCAATGAGTTGATTAATCCAAGCAATTCCATATGGCCTTGGGAAATTAAACTTCTACCACTCTCAACAATAATTTCTGCAGCTTCTACCATATTTTTAGAACTGACTAAATGGAAAATCATTTCAATAGTAAAACCTGGCGTGTCATTGGACTTTTGATACCATGAACTACATTTATTGTGTAACTCTATTTTCAACTTTGCATCTATACTTCGTAGCAAAAACTCCCTAATCAAATCGTGCACATCGTAGACTTCACTGTCCACTTGCCTTGCTAATCCTTGCTCAACTAATGAATCAAGAACATCAATATCTAAATTTTGCTCTGATAACGCATCGATGGAAACAGGTTCTCGGAAAATAGACAATACCGATAATACTCGTTTTTGTTCAGCACTAAGTTTTGAAAATATCTCAACTGTCACGTAGTTTTCTAGTGTTTCATGAAATGCTGTTGCTGAAGCACCACGATTTATCAACTCTAAAACTAAAGGATGGCCTCGGGAAATTCCATGGATGTACAACCATTGTTCATCTTCTAAATTTTCAAAACTACTTAGTAAATTCCTACCCGAGTCTGAATCAAGTCCATCTAAAGGTAGAACTAAACTAGCAATTCTTCCCTCTGCATCCTTTGATGGTACAACAGGTTTGAAAGACCTAGAGAAAAGCACTAAACCTATTTTTTCTTCACTTCCAAGTAATCCTAATGCCATCGTTTGGAATGTTTGATGTAATGTTGAATCCGCTACTTTATGAAAATCATCAATGACTATTAGTGAGGGAGTTCCTTCAAGAGCGTTGATTAACAAGTTTGCTGCTTCTGCCGGTTTAGGAACTGGAGTTGTTGCAATATAGTCCGCAAATGTTGAATCTCCAATATTTGCCAACCATTCTCCAACTGATTCAAAAAAGGAACGGGAACCTTCCCAATCTTGGCAACGGTGATAGAGTAAATTTCTTCGATGCATGAAACGCTCAATTAGTTTACTAGCCATTGTGGTTTTTCCGATTCCTGCAATTCCCGGAACTAGGAGAGTTGTTGCTCTTGCTTCAAGCAGATTAAACATGTTGTCAAGTTCTTTTTCTCTACCATAGAAATGACGTAGTCTAGGCAAATCACCCAATGCAGTAACCAATTGTTTTTCCACATGTTTAGAAAGATCTCTTTCGATTAAATCTGCAGATAAGCTTCTAGAATCTAATATACAATTATCATCCATATACCTGATAATATCTACAGAACGCATAGTGAACGGTAGTATTGTGTTTATTTCTCCTAATGTTGAGGATTCTATCTTGCCATCACTTAGTATGCATCTAACTGGAAATGCCCGTAATTCATTCCAAGTATCTTCAGCTAAATTTTTGCCTGAATCAGTTAAAAAATATGCCTTTCTTTTCCTAGAGACTCCTTTGACATGCGCCTGCCTTTCGATTAACAAACCTTGGTCTTTTAGCCCAGCAATTGCCCTTGGAACATTTGAACGAGCAATGGCAACGGCATTCGCAATACCCATTTGAGATAATGAAAATGGTACTTCTACACTATTCTTGTAATCTGAATAGTCAAGTAAATGTAACAAGATTCTCTCCTGCACACCGGGTTTTGCATTAGCCATTTAATCACCAAATCATTGCTTGTTGTGGACATAATTTGGATCAGGGACCCATTGGTTAGTTTGTGCATCCCACAACCATCCTGGATGTTGGGATGTCTCTTGAACTACTTGTTGCTGAACTGGCTCTTGCACGACTTGTTGAGTAATAGTTGGCACCTGTTTTGCTTTAGCCCATGCATAAGGGTCTTCTTGTACCTGATTAATTTGATTTATTTCTTCATCATCATCATATTCTTCAAAGGTAAAGAAGAATGCTCCAATTGCAATTAATGCAGCGATAACAACTACTGCAATAATAATGTAAAGAAGCAAATTACTACTATCGGACTCCGACTTTGAAGACAACTCGAATATCGCATCACCGCCTTGTACATCGGCAAAAATTTGTCCATCCATCTCAAATACTATCTCTCGAGTATCTTTTGAACCCAGTTGACTGGCACTAATCTCCATACTCCATGTTCCATCAGCAAGGACTCTAGTTGAATTAATCATTTGTCCTGACTTAGAATCAAATCTGGCTTTAACAAGACTATCTGGTAGACCTTGCCCCGAGAATATTGCTGGTTCTGAATCACTGATTATTCCAGTTCCTTCTCGAACTACTTCAAAAGAAACTGATTTTACAATTACATTGACAGAACGAGACACTTCCCATAAATCACTATTGTCAGTTGCAATAAACTTCAATTGTACTAAAGACCACTGAGAAATATCGTCTGAGCGAATTGTAGGCGGGTTGTAAGTTGCGATTCCTTCAGAAGAAATTGATACATAATCATAATACAAATCGTCTGTAGGAACACTAGGGTCATTGTATACGTCAAACCTTAGCAATCCACCTTCTGGGTCAGTAAAGTATTGAGTAAGATCGAATGTGGCACCAGCTCCACAGCTATCAAGACTCTTAGAATTTGCATCACAATATACCACAACAGTATTTGCCCAACCCTCAGGAGTAAACGATGGTGGAGAATTGTCTACAGAATTATCTATAGTAATGAATCTTGATTCTTCTTCTGAGTATGATTCTCCATCAAATGACCTTATTACAATCTCAAACATAGAATTATGCGGCAAGTTATTGGTTTTCCAAATGGTATTTTGGTTCCATGAGGTGTTGAATGCGCCATCTTGAATTAGGTTTTGTGTTACAGTAATGGTATTCGCTGCAGAACCACTATCTCTACCATTCTTGAAAATATCAATGTCTACTCTAGTAATAATTCCATCATTATCCCAAACATATCCTGCAATAGGAGTCGATTCACTTCCCCTTATCACTTCGTTATTAAATGGATAATCAAGAGCAATGTTTGGTTGAGCATTTTCATTAATAATTTTGAGATTTAAAGTTACAACAACACATGTCACATCACTTGTATCATCTTTACAGAAGTCACTGTCAGCTGCCCAAATCTTGAACGTGTAATTTCCAGAGGCATAAGTTCTGTAATTCCAATCATATTGCCATGCGGACAAGGTTTCACCTGGTGCTGCAGTAATTGCAAATTTTGAAGCAAATTGAGGATTGGAATTCTCAAAAATTTCAAACCAAATTTCCTTTATGTCATTTCCATTTACTCCAAAGTAAGGATCGCTTGCTGTGCCACTAAAGGAAATTACTGAACCTTTCAGGGAATTAGTATCATGTTGAGAGTTTTGAGCTGGAGTATCAACAACTATACTAGGTGCTTGGAGATTTAATTTATATTTCTTAACAGAAATTGGCGAATAATCTAATCCATCAAAAGAGCGAATTCTAAATGTCACGTCACCTTCTCCTTCTGGATGATTAGACATATCATATTGGAAAGCCCATGTACTAAATGGATAACTGCCTTGGGTTATTTCACCACCAGAGTTCGATGTATCAACGGCTGAAATCCAAACACTTGAGCCTGGAGGTTGAACTTGAACATCTTCAACATAACCGAATTGTTTCTGCTGCGCAATTACATCACTTGCATATGGCGGTGCTTCTCCATCCCAGGCAGTGCCTGACAATGCTACTACACGAGCAAATGAGGTTAGCTCTGGTTGCTCAACTGTCACACTTGGAGCCATGTTTTCTAACGAAATTATATCATCAACAGGACCTGTTAATACGAAATCATACTCAAACACACCTTTGCCAAATTTATACGCTTCAACCTTGTATTGAGGGATTTCTCTATCATTTAAACAATCACTATCTTCATCATCAGTTAATGTATCACCATCATTATCATAGCCATCTGAACATGTATTCTCATCAAGTGTTCTAACAATAGGTGGACCACCTGATGCATTTGCTAATTGAACTTGAACATTACTTTCACCAACAACATGATTATTATTTCTATCTAGATAAAAATCACTAGCCAATGTCACTTCGTCAGTGTATCCTTGTGAATCAGTAATCATTGTATAAAGTGGAGTTCCAACAGCATCTTTGATAATTACAGTTGCACCTTCAACATCGACATTTGCCGCCTTAACTCTAAACTTGACTAACTCACCTTCTCTAACTTGATTGCCCCAAGCAGATTGTTGATTAGTAACATGAATCTTTGAAGTATCAAAATTTTGTAGACCGGCAAATGATAACACGGTAGAATTGTTAACTAATTCTAATGCCATTGGCATATCAGCAGGTGGCATATTTGCAGTATTGGGTAACTTAAGACACTCGTTTTGAACATCAGGACATTCAGCGCCGAGCCATCGCATATTGATTGGATACAATTCATTACCCCCAGGAGCGGGGATGTTTTCTGATTGGATTGTTACCATTGACTCGGTTATATTGTAAACCTGTAATGCACCTACGAAAGTATTACCAGAGAAGTAACCAATTGAGCCATACTTATTGCCATAATTATCATCATGATGAGATATATTTACCGCAAAACTATTGGTTTGCATGTCATTGTTTTGGACATTGACTATTCCTCCTTTTATTCTCAATGCATCACCAACATTATTCTTTACAACATTGTTATACAACGTTGCAGAAGCACGGAAAATATGAATTGCAGGGCATTGGAAATCTCCACCATACATCTTTGGGGAGTTACATGTTCCAGAATTATTGTCAATCACGTTGTTTTCCATAAACAGTCTTGATTCCGAGGGTTGAATAGAAGGCCACCCGCTATCTTGGTAGTGATATTCGCCGTGAACTACTGCTTCCTTTCCAGTATTGGAAATATTATTACCAATTGCAGTTACATCTGATGTTCCATAAATCCACAATCCATTAAATCCACCAATCGGTCCTATTGTATTGTCAAATAAATCAGCAATTGAAGACCGAATCGCGACTCCAGAACCTTGCTCGGCACCTGAAATTGTGTTACGTGACGCGGATATTATTGCCTGATCATAAGCTGTTATACCAGCCCCTTCTACAGTTGTTAGAACATTGTCATTAATTTCCAGTGTATGCTTTATTGACCCTGTTTGTTTAAATCCATTAGTATTTACTGCGGCACAATTTATTGAAATATCTGAATTAATTAATTCCCCAGAAGACTGTTTCAAGAAAATACCAAATCCATTATCAGAAATTGTAATATCATCAAAAGATACATAAGAATTGTCAATATATATCATTTGTATACCTGTACCACTATTTCCACATGAACCTTCAGCATCGCCAGTAAATGTTGATCTTGAGACACTCATTGGATCCGATATCCCAGCACCTGCGCCCAATGCATCAATAGCAGCACGCTTACCCAATGAATATCCATCTACACCCAAGGTAAATGTTGAGTCTGTTATTGTAGGATTAGCTAAATTAGTCAAAAAGATATTTGATGCGTTAGTATTGGTGAAGATTAAACCATTTGCATTGGTTCTTGGCCCATCAAAAACTAAAGCTGCATACTTTGCTTGAGGATTATTTCCAACATAGTAAATATACTCATAGCCAAAGGCATTTTCAAACTCAACAAAATTCAAACCAGTCTTTGATTCATCGATTGTGTTTCTAATAATCATCCCAGAACCACATGCTGCGTCGATACTTCCTAAACATGAACCTCGAACAAGATATTCTGCTTCACTTGGAATACTCCATGAGAATGTTACTTCATTTCCGGCTGAGCCATCAGATGGTGCGCCACATGCTCTTGCTGCTACACAAATAGCACCTCTAACATCAATGTATTTGCCAAACGGAATGTTAATTGTTGTACCGGCATTTACAATCAATGATGCACCAGGTGCCACAGTAACATTATCAGTCAATGTATGTGTACCAGTCCAAGTCTCTTGACCGTTAAGCAATCCTGCTTCTGTTTGGTTTATTCCTGCAGCAGAAACTGATGGAACGGAAATCATCGATAACATTACTGATGCGAACATCAGGGCTATCATTGAAACACTTTTTTTCTTAAGATTTGAAGACATACTTACTCCTCTATATTGGCCTATTCAATTGAACAATATAATACTGCTCTAACACTGTTTTTTTTAATAGTATCAATTAAGATTATTTGTATCAAAGAATACGTAGAAAATAGTAGGGAAAAGTTGCTAATTATTGGCAATTTGGTAAGCTTCTTACCTCAGTCAACCAACTGCCTGCATTTAACTCACCATAACCTGATTGACTGTCATGGTTTTGGCCATTTGATTCGGTGCTTAATCG
>JAKUNX010000094.1 GCA_022451835.1 Candidatus Poseidoniaceae archaeon | reverse complement strand
AAGTGGTACGGTGATCGATGCTAAGATGACATTCTTCATGCGCATTAGTTGAAGATACGCTGATATGCCCCCGGCCATGGTTAATCGGATGGTTACCAGAATTTGATGTTGTTCGTTAGGAAGCCATAGACCATACACAAACGCGAGTCCTGAAGCCACCAACATCGGTTCCTTCATCAAAACCTACCTTGGAGAATCGGCTATGCCTTGCTAGCACGTTGCCAAGCTGATTCATGGTTGCTCCCCAGCGAAAGCGTTTGTTGACATGTTCCAGAATAGTTGTAGTGTTTGCTTCGCCAACTGAACTCAGGAAATCGACAATTTCTGTTCGTAGTCTGCGGGTTCTGCTCATCAAGCTTCACCTCTGTTACTTCTGACTCTGCGCACTAACCCGTGAATTGTTGATGAGTATACAGGTTCCAGTTTATTCATTCCTGGTATGTGGATAGGTTGCCACCCAACAGCGGCAGAATGGGATGGGATCCTGCCGCTGGGGTGGGCGAATTTGGTGGTCAGTTTGTTACTCCAAACTGCGTTCTTTGAATTCGATTGGGTTTCAATCAAATCATCAAAGGCAAATTTTTCTTCATAATTTGTTTGATTGTTCATGAAGCAAACGTGCAGGCTGTGGTATATCAATAAAGGATTGAGTCGGTGTTGTTTAAGTGAAAATGAAAACGCTTTCAGTAAGTCTTTTTCACTTTCACTTTTTAGTTAAAGTAAACAGAATATGTGATATTTTTGATTCTAACATAAGGGAGATTTCTAAATACATGAGTCTAGACGGCAGGTTTGCCTTGCTCGTATAGTGTAGTGGCCCATCATAAAGGACTCTCATTCCTTTGACCCGGGTTCAAATCCCGGTACGAGCACTTTCAAAATATTGCTTATAGATTAGATGTTATGTCTAATTGTCATACAGTGTCCAATCATTTCCATCCCACCAATACATGCTTCCATCTGTCATTTTGCGCCATGTATAGCCATTTTCAGTCCATTGAGACTCTACTACTGGAGCTGAATTTTCCTGGTGTATGGGCTCTATGTCTTGGTTTTGGGATATTACAGATTGCTCAATAGTTGGAATTTCAAGATTATATTTTTCATCTTCTCCTGATGTTGAATTTTTCTTTTTGAAATAAAATATGCCCGCCAATGAACCCAATATAATCAATATGGCTATGATGGAAATTGTTTTGATAGTTTGAGCTCTTTGCTCAGACTCTAACTGCTCATTGTCTCCAACTCCATCTCCATCACTGTCTTTAGTTTCACTACTGTCATTTGGAAAGGCATCTGAGTTATCTCCAACTCCGTCACCGTCAGTATCTTGCCATTCTGCACTGTTATTAACAAATTCATCATTAGAATTTGACCATCCATCGCCATCATTATCTAAACAACCGATTAGATCAATTGTTGAATTTCCAGCAACCAAAATACAGTCATCCGCATTATTTCCATATCCGTCACTATCAGTATCTTCGGATTCATTCTTATCTTTAGGAAATGCATCAGAATTATTACCTACTCCATCTAAATCATCATCATGGGTTTCAGTTTCGTCAAATGGGAATAAATCAGAATTATCGCCAACTCCATCATAATCAGAGTCTATCCATTCAAATAAATCATTTTTGAACATATCAATTCTATCAGCCCATCCATCTCCATCAGAGTCTAAGCATCCTATCAGAATGGAAGTTTCATTGCCAGTTGAAGAATTTCCGTATTCATCTGGGCAATCATCAATTGAATTGATAATTCCATCTTTGTCTCTATCTATATCACAACCAAATTCATCTACCTCAATCCCGATTAGAGTAAATGGGCAATTATCTGAGTAATCATCAATTCCATCTTTATCGCCATCAGGCGGAAAAAGGATGATATTTGTCCAATGAACATCAGTATAAATTTCTCTTGAGGTATCAATTGCTCTGACGTAAATTTTTCTTTCACCTAGGGAATTTGCATCATAAAATTCTTGAAGACTTAAGGTTAATTCAAATCCATCTCCGACTTGCAGAACAGTAGCCACTGAAAATCTACCATCATTAATTAGTTCATATTTTTGCAATACTGTAAGGTCAAAATCAGATTCACTAAATGCGGCTTCTACATTTATATGACTATAATTATCTCCATAAGTTATATTTCCATTAACAGTGATGGAATATTCATTAAATTCTGTGTTATTCAACGTATTATTGAGTTCAATAATTGGGTCAAAGAAATTTTCAGGTGCAACGGAGAAGAACATTCTATGTTCATCCCATTTGCCATTGTTATCATAAACTGTTAGAACAATCTTAATAAAAAATTCATCGTCATTGCCTAATTCTAGAGTATTATTGGAAAATGTATAAGCCCACTGGCCGTCATAACTAAAGTATTCATTAACATCTATAGATAGAGCTTCATGGTATGGTTTGTCAAAATATACCTGCCATTGGTAAATATTTATTCCATTAGATGAGTCTGTACTGTCAGGGTCATATGAATCGCTTGCATCAAAAAATACTGTGGCTCCACCAGATTCGTAAAGATAAATTCTGTACAAATCCCATTCTTGATTAGATTGATAGTGGGCTCCTAAATATTCGACTGCATCATAATCTCCAAATTCTAAATCTAATTCAAAATCAGCAACAGGTTCGAATTCATCAGCGTATACATCATCAGTTTCTATAATCACTGATAAAATTCTAGAATTGCCATTATCATCGTGTAAGAACAGTGTGACTTCCCATTGCACATTTTGTCTACAACCAGTGGATGATGAAGAATCAAATTTACAGAAAATTAACGATGGTTCTGACTCTTCAGTATGACTAATTTCTCCAGGTTGCATTGAATATCCATCCCAGTCATGAGGGCCACTAATTTCCCAGTCGACCTGTAAGGTTTCAGATGTAGACGACAGATATGAAAAATATAGTTCTTGGTCACTCTTAACATAGGTGACGAAATATTCTCCACTTGTTGGGTCAATTGGTGGTACATCTCCATCTATGAGTATGTCGCTACCTTCTCCCTGTGAATTAAACCCATTAGGATAGGAAGTGATAGTTTGAGATAATAAATTTCCAAGTAGCGCGAAAGAATAATCATCTGCTCTTTTAGAATTTAGTTCTACATCAATGGTAGTGGCAATCATTCCTCCGCTACCATATCCGCAGATGGATAGAACAGAATTTAGTGAACCGGTGTTTGATTGCAAAAGGTTAGAGAATGTACTTCCAATCTGGGATGAACCAGAACAGGTATTTGGAACGGATGATTGCTGAGTATTACTCAAATTGATGACTGATTCTGCAACAATTGATTCAGCATTAAATCCGTAGAATTCTAGGAGATCAATATCTTCGAAAATTGGATGATAAATGTCTACTGGCTCCAAGTCTTGAGCTTTTACTTCATCACCATTCGTTCTAGATTCGATTTGCATATTTAGCGGTAAATAACTCTCACCTGTAACTGTTGAATATTCATAGTGTTGTTCATTTTCTTGTAAATGTACTTGCAAAGTTCCTCCAGATGACATGAAATTTTCTAGAATAGTTTTGTTCTGTGAACTTCCAATTATCTCATAATAGCCATAGCCTCCATCGTCTATTGATTCTGAATGAGATTGATCTTGCCAAGGCAGAACGATTTTATCATAAACACTCAGCCAATTTGAGTCCAGGTAAGAATCCCAATCACTCATTTCAAATTTAGTATATGTAAGGCCGAGTATAGATAAATCTCTTTTGATTTGGCTAACTCCATAACTGTAATCTGAAAGAATCGCAATATCAATTTGGTTTTGGAAAGTTGCAGTAAAATATCGTGAATTACCCACACTGCTTCCATCGGTTAGAGTTGCATAATAGGTAATTGTATAACTAGAACCATTAACCCAATTATTCCATGGCGAGAAGGTAATAGTGTCACCAGCATTGGCTGCTAGAGTAATTGAAGTCGTATCTAAATCGACAATATTACCAGTTGAATCCTCACTAATCTCTTGGTGGAAAATAAAATCTTCTTGAACTGGTCCATTAAATACTGGAATCGACCATTCATGAGAAATTGACGAACTGATTGGTAAAACACATTGATAAATCGAATCATCAACACACTCAACATTATTTGGTCGTAAAATAGCTACATCGCTAGAACTGTTGGATGAAACATTAGTCACCAATGGTGAAAAAAGAATCATAGCAAGTATCAAATTTACTAAGACACTGCTTAACTTGACGTTTTTCGACATATAAACTGGTAATATTGTTTACATTTATTTATTTCTCTTTATCATCAAAAATGAATTTGGTACATTTAGAATAGGTACATACCCACCATGGTATTTACAGATATTATCCTGGTAAGAGCACTTGATTAAGCATTGAGCAAGAGTTATAATCAATTCTGCTTATGGAATGTTATGCATAGTGATAGTGACGATTTGAAGTGTTGTAGAAAGGTGAAATATGAGGATTATTATTCAGATCTTGAACATAATTCCTTGAAATTTTGTAGAAATTGTCAAACATTGTTGGGGAACTGTAGTGTTTGTCATACAGATTCAAGATTTGAAATTGAGGTAAAAACGGACAACTTGACGTATGAATACTCCGTCGCGATTTGCAATTTATGTAGTGAAGTTTCTGGATTTTATCATCACTGGACAAAGTCAAAGACTAGAAAATAGAATCAGTTTTTATGAATAGTATGGTATTTGCAGAATTATCCCGGAATTAACACTCACTCTGTAATCAGATCAGCAAGTGCAGAGGCGAATACAATATTGCCACGTGATATGATTTTCTGCTGCCAAGTACTGTCATCAGGATTGAAAGTTCGCAGCATTTTCAGTCTACTCCAGTGATCCTTTGCTTCACTTTCAGTATCGTATTGACCCCATTGAGTCCACCGATTTTCATCTCGACTTGCTCTAATTACTCTGACTGGCTTAAATGTTCCAAATTCTTGAGTAATTGAAATCCATTTAATTTTATCATATCTATCTTCAAGGCCTTGATGTAAATCTCCAACAATCTCATATCCAACACCAGCATTTGGGTCCAAACTTTCTACATGTTTAGGGAACAAATTATCCAATTTATGATATTGTTCTTCTGTAGTATTAGCTGAAACCAGTAGAGTATCATGTCCACTTGGACCAAGTCCAGTGTGCAAATCTATGGCCCAAATATTTGTCACATTTTTGAGGTTTACATCTAGCCAATCAAGCAATAGTTTTGGTCCTGGTTGAATTTCCTTACCACCAAACTGAATGGCTTTAGGGTATTCATATTGACCTTCTGCAACCCATTGTTTGACATTGTTAAAACCATGCTTTAAAATGAGTTTCATAGCCTTGAACATGAACATTCTTTCACGTTTAGGTGGTGGGTTTTTGGGGTTAAAAAAATCTTTAATGTGATGATATCCTTCAGGCACACCGGTATATTTCTGATCACTTCGCAAAAAATTTCGATTTAGGTCGACATTGTTTTCATTAAATCTCCTCCACCATGCCATTCCATACGGATTTATACAGTGGATGAAAATTACTGCGTGGCTATCAAATGGTTCTTGTTTGGCTAGATTATCTATTACTGATAACTGAATAGCACTACCTGGATACCCTTCTACACCATGAATTCCCGAACTTGAAAGTAAGATCTTACCGCTTGACAGATTACCCACTATTGCGACATCTATTGCTAAAGGCTCACCTTCAGGACCTTTTAATCCTAAAAATAAGCGTTCATTTTGGACATTGTGATTATTATCTCTTAACAAGTCACAGCCAATCAAAAATCTACCAGCCGCTTCTGAATAAGATTTAGAAAACCATTTGTTCGCCATTAACACTGTTAAGTGGGTCAAGGATTTCATCACTTCGGAAATAATTCCATTCAGTAGGATATTTACTCAACTTGAGCAAGATAACATTGAGCATCCGACTCGATGCCTAGCCCATTCTGGGCGTTTCTTAAACCATTTTTCTTCCATTTCTGGTTGTTCATCGTATGGCTGCTTTAGTAATGTAAACAGTTCTTCACATACAGTATAGTCCTCCTTTTCAGCAGCATCAATTGCTAACTGTGCCATCCAATTACGTAAGACATACTTTGGATTTGACTTTAACATCGCTTGTCTATTGGGTTTACTGTTGACACGCTTCCACCATTTCGTCAACCATGCATTCCACTCGTCGGTCGGTATTGTATTCTTGTCGTAGAAGGAATTCTCAATTAATCCAATCTCAGGGTTTTCGATTGTTGATAACATTCGGAAGAAAATGGTCATGTCAGTCTCGACTTTTTGTAGTAGGCCGTCGAGTTCGATTACCAAAGCCTCATCTGCCTCTGCAAAATCATCAATGCCCAATTTTTGACCCCACATAGAATTTTGATGCTCAATGTATTGATTCTCATAATGTTCTAACACAGAATATAGGGATTGCACATCATTCATTAGCGGAGCAACAGCTTCTGCGAGTCTAGCAATATTCCACGCACCAATTTGGGCTTGCTGGCCGTAGCGGTACCTTCTAGTTGAGGAGTCTGTGGTGTTAGGTGTCCAATTGGGATCGTAATTTTCTAACCACCCATACGGACCGTAATCGATGGTTAATCCGTGAATCGACATGTTGTCGGTATTCATCACACCGTGCACAAATCCCACTCTCATCCAGTGTGCAATCATTTCAGCAGTAGTTGCTGCAACATGCTTCAACCAGGTAATAATTCCATCATCGTCATCGATTGTGTATTCTGGGAAATGATTGGTAACTGTGTGTTTTAGCAATTGTGAAAGTACTTCATTATTACCATCTGCGGTGTGGATTTGAAAACTACCAAAGCGAATGAAACTAGGCGCTACTCGACAAACAACCGCACCAATCTCTGGTGCTGGGTTGCCGTCATACAGCATATCACGGACCACCATTTCTCCAGTAGTAACCAAGGAAAGTGCTCTTGTAGTGGGAACTCCTAGGTGGAACATTGCTTCACTACAAAGAAATTCTCTGATTGAG
>JAKUNX010000093.1 GCA_022451835.1 Candidatus Poseidoniaceae archaeon | reverse complement strand
TTGCGCTATTTCTGGAGTTGGGGGTAATGGTTCTGATGTTGGAGGTCCTGGTTGTTCTATTTGTGCTAGTTGATTGGGTAATTGATTTTCCAGAGTGATCGGTGGAATTTTTTGAGGTAGTGGTGGCGCAGGAATCGCTAATGATTCATGGAGATTAACAATAGATTCTGTATCAAACTCTCCGGTATCCATATACTTGGCAATTGTGGGCCCTATCAAAGCCATACTTGCTCTAAACATTGGTCTATTTGAGCCATATCCGGTAAATGCAATCTTATGTTTTGAACCGCTTGTCGAAAATTCTAACGTATGCACTTCGAGATGCATGTAAACCCAACCAATTATTCCAACTGCCAATAAAATCTGACCAAGGAACCCAACAAATGGAATGAATGAACTAGTGATAAGGCCGATAAGGAATGATGAAATCCACATCCATTGATGTTTATGCATCAACTCGTTGTGATTATGAGAAAAACCTGTTAACTCATTCTTCAATACAGCCTTAACGTTCAATCTGCGTTGTCCATCATCATCATATGTCGCTTCAATTACTCGAATCAAGTTATCGCTAACAATCAATGAGGTATTTTTTCTTCCATTTGGCGACTCATTGAGTGGAAATTCGGCTACTTCTTCACCAGACATCGACAGAATTGGGGCGACTCTTACTGGCAGAGTCCATTGATTGGCGGTATTTTCTGGATTTTCAATCTCGATTGATGAGTGGGTTTCTTCTTCAGTAGCATCGATTGGTTCTTGTTCAGTATCGTTTTCTACAGGCTCATCTTGTACCTCTTCATCAGTAGATGAAACTGGCGCAAAAGGGTCTTCGTCGTCGTCTGGCCACTGTGCTGGCTCGTCGCTCATATTCATGGCAGAGCAGCATCAATTCATTATATGCTCGTTGAAATTGTGTTTCAGCGATGGACTTCGGTAAGCCAAGACTTAACATCGTCTCGCTCCCCATATCCTTTACCTTGTTTGGTGCCAATAACAGTCTCAATAGCCGCTTCTGAAGCGATATCAAGAGTCTTGTCGCTAATACTGCCGTTGTAAATTATGGCTATTGCTCCATCCGCTTCATTGGCTGCTGAGGCTAAATCCTTAGGACCGACTGGATCGGTTACAGTTCCATCCATCATAACGAAAACTGCCTTTCTTGGAGCTAGTTCATCAAGATGTGAAAATAGTTCTTCAACCTCTTTTGGTGCTGATGGTTTCTCGAATGTTTCATCCATTCCTTCAGCCCAATTCTTGTCCTCGACACCGGCTTTTTTATCGTCTTTTTCTTGCTTTTGCTTTATCTGATGAGCAAACTTTGCTGCTTCAACTTTCATTGACAGGCACTTAGTAACAGTCTTCTGTGGAAGAAGTTCCCATTCTTGACCTACAGGTGCTTGGGCAACAAAGTCTACCTTCATCATTTCATTTAATTGGCTAAATAACATCTCGCCGCCACGGTCACCGTCAATTGCTAAAACTACGGTTTCTTTACCATTGGCCAAATCAATTAATTCCTGCTTAATTGATCCAGCTCCGTCGGCTGATATTGCATTTTTAACACCGCAATTTAACAAATTCCTAACGTCATTTCTTCCTTCTACAACTATTAGTGAAGAAGATGTTTCAATATTAGGTCCACAGGTTAAACCGTGGAATTGTTTTGCAGTACCTACTGTTAAGACTGAACGAACTTCTTCTATTACAGTCTTTGATGCTGCTTCACCTGAGTTGACCAAGTCAAGGAGTAATTCCTTAGCTCTATCAACAACAACTGTTCTCTTAGTTGCTCGAATGTCTTGTATTTCTATTACCGATATCTTGGCAGTACAAGGGCCAATTCGATCGATGGTCTCTAATGATGATGCGATAATAGCAGTTTCAACATTATCTAGACTGCTTGGGATTAGAATCAAGCCATGGACTTTGCCACCTCTGTTTTCCATCTCAACATCAACATGACCAATTCTTGCAGTTCTCTGCAATTTTCTAAGTTCTAACTCGTCTCCAAGTAGCCCTTCTGTTTGGCCCATTATTGCACCGATGATATCCTTTCTTTGCACGGTTCCGTTGACTTTGATGTCAGCACGAACCATGTATTTCATTGCTTTATTTCCTTTCGAGTTGTTGCCACCTCGATTATTATGTTTCTTTGACATATGAATTCCTCATAGTCCACAGACCCCTCAAAATGGTGGAGGGAAAGCCCTCGAGACCAAAACTTCAGCCTGAAGCCGAAGCATGAATGGAATGTGAACAAACAGCCGTGGTGGCCCATCATTATTGAATGCTCTTGTCAAAAAATCACTATATTATACATTTTTTAATAGCAACTAATTCAATAATAGTAAGTGCATGGGATGTTTGTGTCCGAACCCATCTCGTACAGTCTAGAGGCTTTTCACAGTACGATTTCTGTGATGTTAGTTGACAAAGTTTTGACTCGAGAAGAAAAGCGGTTGATTATCAAATTAGCTAGTGCCCTGGGCTTAAGCGAAGAAGAGCCTTCTCAGGTTTATCAAGCTATAAGAAATGGTGAAGAAACCAAAGGAGGCACACCAATTGATGAAGATTTAGCCCATGAAATTTACACCAAGGTATTTGAAATTGCAATTGTTAATGCTTCATTGTCTAGGGACGAGTTTCGTGTATTGGCGCATCTAAGAGATATCTTCCAAATTGATGACAAAGAGCATCAAAGAATTGAAGAGGAACTTAGAGAGATCGTCAAAGAAAAATTCGAAGACCCAAATGTCATCGACAAGATGCTAGGTACGTTAAGAGATTCTGTCAGCCTAGTTGGTGATTTGTTTGATGTTGTTCGTAAGAAGGCAGCAGATGGGGCCAAAAAATGAATGTCAAGCTTGACCGGTTTCTTGAAGAGTCCACGCCTAAAGTGCTCAAATCCAATCGACGCTGTTTAAAATTTCTAAAGCAGGCCTATACTGCTGGTAATCCTGGCATGATTACTCGTCCTAGAGCAGATATTACTGCAGACCATGGAGGGTTTTCAGCTCATTATGGATGTCCAGATCCAGAGATGCGAACCATTGCTTCATGGCTACTAACTTATGGGAAGGAAAAGCCACGGAGGTTGGCTAAATTAATCCCCGCATTATGGCGGCGCCACAGTAGAGAAGACCTGAAATTGGCTGGGCTATTATTATCTAATTTATCAAAGGAAGAATTGGGTGAAGACCCTTGGATGGCGCTTATTCATTTGTTTGGTAGCCAAGAGCCAATGGAAATTATTCTTGAAATCGCGGAAGAAATGAGTCGTAGTGGCCACCCTGTGCCTGACAACGAATGGTTGGTAGCAATGGCTCAACAGAGCCCCTTATGGCATCAAGTTGCAATGTTATTTGTTTCTGTTAGAGGCAAAGATGTTGAACAACTACGCGAGTTAATCATTTCAGCTCCGGGCGGTGGAGAATTGTTTGAACGAATCAGAAATAAACTCCTACAACAGGATAATTGATGCACTTGGAATGGATAGCAGTTCTATGGCTGAGAGGTTTTTACCGACTGAAGACCCGGTGATGGAATCAGTTCTTCAATGGACTGTCGAACGTGACGCCAAGGATGTTCGAAGACTGTTAGAATGGTTGCCTGAAGCACGATCTAGCAGGGAGAGAAAGGCACTTATGGAGAGAGTTAGAAGCCTATTGGAAGAATTGGAAGATGCCATGAACAAGTTAGATGAATTACGCTAATGATTAACATGACAACAGTGCTTATTTTTGCTGGAGGCAGTAGTTCTCGAATGGGGCAAGACAAATCGACAATGTATGGCGGAGTAAATCGAATTCGCCAAGAGTGCATAAAGGCAAATATTACTCGGATAATTACTCTATGTGGTAGTGAAGTAAGGCGCTCTAACTTTGAGGGAGAAGTTTGGCCTGATCCTGAAGAATGTAATAGTCTGAAGGATTTGATTCTCTGGTCTATTAGCCAAATAGACGATGATGTTTTATTGATGCCATGTGATGCATTTAACTTGACTGTAAAAGGGATTGCTGAACTGTCAAAACAGCAAAATTGTTTACCTCTTGATGAACAAGGAAATCGTCAGCCATTGCTTGCTAAAATTAGTGATGCGTCAATGCTTGAAACGGATGCCGTGTCGCTAAATGAACTGTTTGCTAAATTCCCAACATATAGCAATCAAGATTTAGCGAGCCAATTCAATAACTTCAACCAAAATTCAGACTTGAAAAATCTCCGCTCGCAATAGCATCTATCACTAAAGGATACAATATGTGCTCGAATTGTTTGACTTTCAACGCGAGTGTCTCCTCGGTATCATCATCTGCCACTTCAACTTCGCATTGAGCGATGATTTCTCCTGAATCCATCCCCGCATCGACATAATGCACCGTACATCCTGATTTTTTGACACCTGCAGCAATCACGTCTCTATGGGCATGAGCGCCTGGGAAATCAGGCAAAAGTGACGGATGGATATTGATGATTTTACTCTCCCACCGACCAACAAACTCGGCGCTCAACAAACGCATATAACCACTAAGAATTACTAATTCAACATCATAATCTTGCAATACTTGTTCAATCGCAATTTCATGGGCGAGCCTTCTTTCACTACCTTGCAAAGTTAAGGATAGTTCAACAACTTCAACCGGGATGTCAAAACTTTGAGCCCTCTGAATTCCAGCGACTGCTGGTTTATTGCTCACCACTACTGTTGTGACATGATTACAATTAGGATTTTGTTGATGTTCCAACATCGCTTGCATGCCGCTACCTGAACCGGAAATTAGTATTGCGCACCTCAATGGGTTGCTCGGCGTGGCAACTCGTGTCTGTTTCGCAGTGGTTGCCATGGTAGGAGGACGAGAGGGTTTGCTTTCATTGCTTCGACTTTCAGTGCCTAAATAACCGGTGTCCGGTAAATAGCATTGATACGCCTAATTGGTCGGCTGCATCGATCACTTCTTGATCTCTTATCGAGCCACCGGGTTGAACAATCGATGATGCTCCAGCATTAGCAGCTTGTTCCAAACCGTCCTTAAATGGGAAAAATGCATCAGATGCTAAAACGCATCCTTTAGCCCTATCACCGGCTCTACGTGCGGCAATTTTCACAGCCTCAACTCGGCTTGTTTGACCTGGGCCGATTCCAACTGTTGCGGTTCCTTGAACCATAACAATTGCATTTGATTTGACTTGTTCGCATACTCTTACTGCGAATTTCATGCTATCGATTTCGGCTTGACTTGGTTCTATTTTTGTAACTACTTTTGCTTTGGTCCAATCGATTATTGGTGCTTCTTCGGTTTGCACTATCCAGCCACCTTCAATTGGCTTTTTGACGAGTATTCGTTCAAGCGGTGCTAATCTATTATTGGGAGACTCAATAGTAAGTACTCGGCGATTTTTTTTCTGCATAATTATTTCTTTGGCTCCATCGTCATATCTTGGCGCCATCAAAACTTCAATGAATAATCCTCCCATTGCTTTAGCAGTTTCAACTTCTAATGACTCATTGAAACAAATAATTGAGCCGAATGCAGATTCAGGGTCGCTAGCTAATGCAGACTCATATGCCTCGACTTGAGTCTTTCCTAATGCTGCGCCGCATGGATTGTTATGCTTGACAATAACACAAGCATGTGGGGTATCGGGCCATTCATCTGTTGATAATGAACGACACAAACGCAGGGTTGCATCTGCATCTGAATAATTATTGTATGACATTTGTTTACCACCTTCGACATGAGCAGTTACCAACGTTGAATGAGTTTCTGCCGCCTTAGGGTCAAGATATAATGCAGCTGATTGATGCCCATTTTCGCCATACCTTAGATTGTATAATTTGTGAGCCGAAGCCAGTAGGGTCTCGGGCAATCTGATTTCTTGCTCTTCTTTGGCGGCAAAAGATTCGGGCCTGCCAATCCAACGAGAATGTAATTCATCTGAAATTGCTGAATCATAGGAAGCAGTATGTTCGAACGCTTCCAATGCAAGTTGCTGCCTAAATTCAAGTGAAACTGAGTTTACTGAGCCAGCAGAATTTAATTCATCTATCACTTTTGAATAATTATCTGGGTTACAAAGGATTAGCACATTTCGATGGTTTTTTGCCGCCGCTCGAACCATTGTAGGCCCGCCGATATCTATCATTTCTAACAAATCAGGGTCATCTAATCTTGGCTCTTGCTTTGCGGCTTCTGTAAATGGATACAAATTACAAGCGACTATGCTAATCGGCGCGTAGCCTAATTCATCTAAACCTACCCGATCTACCTCATTCTCAAGCCTAGCCAGTAGGGGTCCATGTATTGCTGGATGAAGGGATTTAACTCTCCCATCAAAAATCTCTGGATGGCCGGTTACTTCGGATACACCGATAACATTCAACCCCGCCTCGTTCAATTTTCTTGCAGTGCCTCCAGTTGAAACTAACTCGAATCCGAGTCCGTCTAATGCTTTAGCAAATTCAACAATGCCGGTTTTATCGTATACGCTTAGCAGTGCTCTTGGCTTTTCTGACGCTGTCATTTATGCGACCCAAGATGTGGTCTTCTTTGAGCCGTATGAACATAGCGCTAATCGATTTAGTCGCCACGCGCTGAAATTACTTGGTCAACGCGTAATAGACCGCAGGCAGTTTCACATGCTGCTTCTAATGCATGCAGAATGGTATCTGAACATTCCCAAACATTATCCAACTCGCCGGGCTTCCCATTTGTGTCTATTCCACAATTTCGTTTGCCTAAACGTACTTGTGAGCGAAGTTCAAGTAAACTATCAAGCATATTATTTCCTGAATTAGCAATTAGGGTTGTCGGTATGGATTCCAACGCTCTAGCAAATCCTTCGATTGCTAATCTTTCTCTACCCGCAATTGATTCTGCATATTCTTTTATCGCTAATGCTGCCGTAATGTGTGAATTGCCGCCGCCACACAAGACATTACCCGATTCTATTGAGTTGGCAACCGAATTTAGTGCATCGTATATTCCGCGCACAAACTCTTCGCTCGCAGGACCACCCCCGCCACAAACATCGATGGTGATGAGGCCGGAATTCTCGCCAACGTGCAGATAAATACGGTCACGT
>JAKUNX010000092.1 GCA_022451835.1 Candidatus Poseidoniaceae archaeon | reverse complement strand
GCCTAAATACTGATGTTCAACCAGTGAAGTGAATTCCTGCCAACATTGGATGTGATAGGCATATGTCACCTACCATGCTTGCCTTACCTGGTATGAAATTAATTACCCCATCAGGTAGTCCAGCATCCATCATTAGTCGCATTAAATAATAATTTGAGAGGTATGAATTTCGGCTAGGTTTCCAAACACCGCTGTTACCCATGATTGCAGCAGATGAAGGAAGGTTGGCAGCAATACTAGTAAAATAAAATGGCGTTACAGAGAATACAAAACCCTCTAGAGGCCTTACTTCACTAGAATTCCACATGCTTGAAGGAGAAACAGGAGGCTGAAGATCTTCGTAAATTTCTCTTGCATATTGGACATTAAATCGCCAAAAGTCAATTAATTCACAGGCTGAATCAATTTCTGCTTGATGACATGTTTTTGATTGATTAATCATCGTGCTAGCATTGATTTTAGCACGATATTCACCTCTAAGTAATTCACTTGCTTTAAGGAAAATCGCAGCTCTTGCTTCCCAAGGCATCGTTGACCAAGAATCATGTGCGGCTAGAGATGCATCAATTGCATCATTAACCTCTTTTTCACTGGCCATATGAACTCTAGCGATAACATGACTGTGGTTGTGAGGCATTACCTGCTCGATTACATTGTCAGTATAAACTTCAACTCCGTTGATAATACATGGAATCTCAACAACTTCATTGCTTTGTCTAAGTAATTCAGCCTTTAGTTCAACTCGTTCTTTACTACCCGGCAAATACCCGAGTACAGGTTCATTCACAGGTGTCGGCGGTGTTGGTACATTATTCACCATGTACCGTCCTGTAATTGCCGTCTATTGAATTTCACCCTAATGTAGATGAGCAAATTTTTTCCTAATCTTAGCGATTTTTGGACCTACAACCGCCATGCAGTAGCCTTGAGTTGGATTTCTAGCATAATAATCATGATGATAATCTTCAGCGATTGTGAAGTTAATAGGTTCCTCTATAGTAGTAACAATCCTGTTATCAAAAATAGGTTGCATTTCAGCAATTTTTTGCTTTGCTATTTCAAGCTGGTCTGGATTTATCGGCATGATGCAACTACGATATTGTGTGCCAATATCATTACCTTGGCGGTTCAATTGAGTAGGGTCATGAACTGTGAAAAAAACATCAAGAATAGTGTCAAATGATATAATCGCCTCATCAAATTTTATTTCAACAATCTCAGCATGCCCAGTTATTCCATCGCATACTGAGTGATAATCAGGGTTTACAGTTTCTCCTCCAGCGTATGCTGGTAATGCAGAAGTTACACCTTTCATTCGCTTAAATGCACCTTCAGTGCACCAAAAACAACCACCGCCTAACAATGCTCTTGCCATAAAAAACCTGTAATTGATGTAAGTTATCAAATCTCGTATTACAGTATAGTTGTTTAATTGTAAAACATCAGTTCAAATATGGAATTCTAACCCCGGGACTTATGGAGTGGTCTACAGACCCCAAAATGCTAGAAGGTAGAGCATTTTACAAATTAGGCGAAACAGTCCATGACCACCATAAAAAAGTTCTAATTATTGGAATCTTGTCTTGTTTGTTGTTAGGTTCGCTAATTTCTATGGGGCCAAACTGGGCAGAATCTTGGGGTGAGGGTGATCTAGAATCCGTTGAGGCAGGGGACTTGCGAAAGAGTGCTTTTGCCTCTGAAGATGAAGGAAATAAGTCAGAGAACTTCATTCTGTTGATCAACCATCCTAATCTAAACGATTCTTCTCCAGAATGGCGAGCAGCGGTGATTTCTGCTTTAGCAGACTTTGCCGTAATGGACGATGTCACAATTCAGTATTCTTGGGAAACTACTGGAGAACAACGAGATAATTTTGTCTTTCAAGATGAAGATGGTTTTTGGGCTAAAAATAAAGTCAAGATTTCTATAGAAAGGAAAGAAGCAAAGCAAATTTATGATGAAAACTGGGAAAATATTGATGTAGATTCAGAATTTAATTCATGGCGGACAGGAGACTTAGCAATCGATGTTATTTTTGATTCTAGAATCCAAGATGATTTAATTAAAGCAGAACTTATTTCAGGACCTTTATCTCTGATTATTTTAGGCATAGTTTTTGGCACTATAGTGGCTGCGATATTACCTATTGGAGTAGCAATGTTGACCGTCATTTCAGCCATGGGTGTGACCATTTGGCTTTCCAATATTACCGATGTAACCCAATATGCGCTCAACATAATTACTTTGATAGGAATAGGAGTCTCTGTTGATTATTCTCTATTTATGGTTTACAGATTCAGAGAGGAATTGGGTAATGGCAGAGATTCTAGAACGGCTATTGCTATGACAGTTGCAACTGCTGGTAAAGCAGTATTTTTCAGCGGAATAACGGTTGCAATTGGCTTGATGGGTATGCTTTTCTTCGAAAACACTGGGCTTCCAAGTTTAGGAATTGGAGGAACATTGGCAGTGAGTATAGCCATGCTATTCTCCATTATCGTGTTACCAGCAATCTTGGTTATTTTAGGAACTAAATTAGACAAAGATGTGTTTTTATTGAAGTTGCCGTTAAGGAAAAAGCCGTTTAGAATTCCTAATAAAATCAAATTTGCGTTTTCTACTGAAGGCGAGAAAGAAGATGGAGCATGGGCAAGAATTGCTAACTTTGTAATGAAACGTCCATGGGCCGTATTGATTCCAACATTAGTGATACTTTTAGGTGCGGGATTACCTTTCTTGCAGGCTGACTTTTCTATCGCCTCAAGAGATGCATTACCTCCAGATGATGAAACTAGAATAGGTTTCGAGTTAATAGATGAAAAATGGCCAGAAGGTGCAGTTAATCGAGCTATGATTGTAATCGACTTTGATGGAGAAGATCCTCTTGAAGAAAATAATCTAGTTACAATGTACCGGTGGATGAAGAATTATCTAAATGATGATCGAGTCATTAATGCTTCAGGATTTGCGTTACCTAGTGAAAATATGAGTGAATCAGAAGTGCTCCAGTTTTGGCAAACACCTGATGAATTTTTAGACAATGAGACTATTGCTAGCCGTGAATATCTTAGAGACCAATTTATTTCTGAAAATGTTACTTTTGTTATATTTTCATTGACAGGTACTATCACTAGTGAAAGCAGTAGAGACTTTGTATCGGATGTTAGGTCAGAAAGAGGGGAATTACTATCAGAATTAAACACTGGGGATGATGGAGTTCTAATGGTAGCTGGATTTGCGGCATACAGTTTGGATGTTCTAGACGCAATTATCGAAAATCTTCCGATTGCGATAACATTTATTCTAGTCGCAACCATTATACTCATATTTATTCAAGTTAGAAGTGTGATAATTCCAATCAAGGCAATTATAATGAATATTTTATCTGTTTCAGCGTCATTCGGTATGCTGGTATTTGTATTCCAATGGGGTAATGGCGCGGAATTACTTAACTTTACACCTCAACCAATTGAAACAACAAATCCAATAATTCTATTTTGTATTGTATTTGGTTTATCTATGGATTATGAAGTTTTGATGCTTTCTAGAATTCATGAAGAATGGGAACGTACAGGAGACAATACACTTGCAGTCGCAAATGGACTTCAAAAAACAGGTCGTTTGATTACTGGTGCTGCAGCAATTATGGTAGTAGTTTTCAGTGCATTTGGATTATCTTCAGTAGTAATATTAAAGCAAATTGGATTTGGTTTAGCATTGGCAATTTTTCTAGATGCAACAATAGTTAGGGCACTGGTAGTACCAGCAACAATGAGGCTTATGGGCAAGGCGAATTGGTGGTCGCCAAAATGGATGGATAAATTATTTCCAGTAAAGAAGAACAATACAAAAGAGGATTTAATTGAAGATTGATTTTCCTTCAAAATCTCTTTTTAATTAGTCGCTTAGGGCAATTTATGTCTGAACCTATTTACAGTCCCGATGGTAAATTTATGTGGAGTGGTTCTGAATGGATTCCAGCACCGCCAAAGGCCAGTCAAACTTTGAATATGCAAGATTCAGTAGTTGGTGGAGATGTTGTTCATAATACGGTAATTAACAATGATGTTGATGCAGTTACAAATGCTGTAATTACTGCTTTGGAACGCTTAGGGATGGTAAATAAAAATCAGACTAGTGTTCAAGTCGAAGAAATGATACAATCGCCAATTGTTCCTGAATTAGAAGTTGGTACGCATGTCGAATACTTCAGTCCGACAAATGAACGCTGGCTAGATAGATGTACTGTTACTAACATAAATGATGATGGAAGTTATGATGTTGATGTACCAAAGAGTAGTGGTGTAGAATCAAAGCAAGGTTTGCTTATTGGAGATGGGCCAAGAAATATTCGCCGTGCAGATGATGCATTGAACAAGGGAGACAGAGTATTAGTTAACTGGAAAAACTATGGCACTTATTTCCCAGGTAAAATCGCTGAAGTACAACCACATCACACCTATATGATACACTTTGATGATGGTGATGTTGAGTCTGGCGTACCTCCTTCAAGAATAGCTAAACAACCTGATTCAGAAGCGACCCAAGCCTATGTTGAACAAATCTCTAAAGAAGAACAAGAATTGATTGACTCGTTTAAGGTATTTGACGAAAATAATTCTGGAACTATTCATGCTAGTAAGTTATTCGAAATTTTAACACAGATGGGTGATCCACTAGACGTTTCTGAAGCTCAAGAAATGTTTAACGAAATGGGAATTTCAATGGATTCTGAATTGAACTATAAGGATCTTGCAAAAATTATGGTACAACCCTTTGAAGCCAAATCAGAAGTTGTCATCAAAAACGCTTCAATAGACAAAACAACATACAACCAACCAATACTGAGGGGATATGCATTTGATCATCCAAAATTAGGTGATACTGAAATAAAAACTTCTGCTATTTTGAATATAACTTACGATAGCAGAGCAACTGCTAGAGTTGAGACAAATAATACGATTTACATTGTTGGCCCTACAGGTTGGGAAGATAGACCACAAGACCATCCATTTAACAAACCAGATTATGCTGCAGGACAGCAGGTAAAAGTAGAATGGAAAGGTAGTTGGTGGGACGGATTAATTCGCGAAGTGAAAGGCGATAGTTATCTAATTCATTATGTTGGATTCGATTCTAGTTGGGATGAATGGGTTGATGATTCAAGACTTCAAAATATGTAATAAAAACTGGGGTTTATGTTCTCTAACAGTTTGTTTACATCATGGTTTACGAAGTGAAATTTTTCCAACGGTTCATTATTAATTTCTTGTAAGGTTTAGTAAAGACATTATCGTAATTTTTCAAGACTGAGCTTGAATGATTGCAAATTCCTTTTACGCGCTTCTTTTCTATCTATTATTGGACTTGGATAGTCTCTGCCAATCAAACATCCCGCTGATTCTTGGATGTGCAACGGAGCTAGGTGTGGCTCAAAGATGTACTTTGAAGGGAATTCAGCAAGTTCTGGAATCCAATGTCTGATAAATTCTGCATCCTTAGTTTCAACGTTTAAACTAGACTTGGAATCGGGACATGGATTGTATATCCTATAGTAAGGCATCGAAAACGGTGCAACTCCTGCTAACCAAAGCCAATTTCCATTATTTAGCGCCCAATCACTATCAATTAATTTGCGCTCAAATATGTCCCTGCCATGTGTCCAATTTTGCCATAATTGCCCACGAGTTAGAAAGCATGAAACAGCATGTCTTCCAAGGTGGTGCATCCAACCCGTAGCGTCCAATTGACGCATCATGGCATCGATAAGCGGAAATCCAGTTTGACCCAATTCCCAAGCATCTAATTGGACCTGATTTAATTCTCCCCACTCAATTTCTTTACACTGAGAATTACCCGAATCTTGATCCCAATTTTCGACCGATCTTGAGAGAAGATAGAACATTTCTCTAAACAAAATTTGCCCATGAAGTGAAACCGGAGGCACAGTGTGTTCACCTGATTGTTGAATTTTTGAGCATGAATTCCACAACCGCCGTATTGATAGACAACCCGTACTAATGTATGGTGATAATCCAGTTGTTGTAGGTTCCATTGGATTGTCCTTGGTATTTGTTGAGATTGACTTAGGTTTGTTGAAACTATTTACGTAATCTTGCTGCGATATTACCTTCTTTTCCAATCTGGCAATTGCTTCACTTTCCCCGCCGAGGAAATAAGTAGGCTTAGCTAGTAATGGCCGAATTTTGTCGAGTGAAATTTGACACTCAGAATTCACCGATAGGGCTTGCTTGGGTTTACCTGCTGAAGGATTTGGATCACTTGTTGCGAACACAATATTATCGAAGTCTCCGAATTCTGTTTTGAACAATCGAACCATGTCTTTCATTGATTTAGGTGGTTTGAAGCCAGAAGAATTGACGATTGTTTCAATATCAAGAATTGTTTGACTTGCGGGTAATGATTTAGTAGACCAATTTTGGTTAGTGCTGATGAAATTTTTTTCAATTGATTCGGATTGCTTTATATCTCGAGGATTTGTCGAATATTCGTTGAGTAAAATTACCTCAAATGATTGTAGTTGTTGTTTGATTGACTCTAAAACATCTAAGCTATCGCCAGAAAAAACATGTAAGTCTAAGTCTAATTTATCCTGCAAATTTTGCTGTAGATTATTCACACAATCAAACTGAAATCGTAATCTCTGCTCTCCCATAGTCCGAGTACTCTTCTGCTGAATTTCCTCATCAAAGATGTATATGGGGAGAATAGAATCGACATTCTCTGACTCATAAGCCCAAGACAATACCGGATTATCATGGATGCGTAATGAGTTACGGAACCAGACAACAGCAACTACCATGTTTCTTAATAGCCCATAAAAGGTTTAAACATCTGTTAAATTTCACAAACAGGCAAGTGTCACAGAAATACTTCTGCATTAAATAAAATTCAAGAGTATTCATACAGTCAAATGAGTTTAACTCATTAGTTGAGACCTACTCGGTGATATTATGAAACCCACAGACTCACTAGAAATAGGTCGAGGTTTCGTCTTGAAGAATCGCAGTTTGCTTGCTGCTATGACTAACAAACAAAGTAATGAAGACGGCTCATTATCAGATGAAGAAATCAAAAAC
>JAKUNX010000091.1 GCA_022451835.1 Candidatus Poseidoniaceae archaeon | reverse complement strand
CCGGGTGTTTGGATATCGATGCGTCAATAAAAGCAGCTCGATTTATTAGAACATGTGATGCTTTCAATGTACCTCTACTGACCATGGAAGATGTTCCTGGTTTCCTTCCCGGAGTAGTTCAAGAATGGGGTGGAATAATTAGGCATGGTGCTAAACTACTGTTTGCCTACGCTGAAGCTACGGTGCCAAAATTGACATTAGTTACAAGGAAAGCCTACGGCGGAGCTTATCTTGCAATGTCTTGCAAACATTTGCGCAGCGATTACAACATTGCTTGGCCAACCGCAGAACTTGCTGTAATGGGTGCTGAAGGTGCGGTTAACATCATTCATCGCAGAGAAATTAATGCGGCACAGGATGGTGAAAAAGAAAATGTTCGAGCCCAGTTAGTCGATGAATACAAGGCCAAATTTGGTGACCCGTATGTTGCTGCCAGAAACGGTTGGCTTGATGATGTTATCGAGCCAAGTGAGTCGAGAATACGATTGATACGCGCCCTCAATATTCTACGCTCTAAGCGTGAATGGAGCCCACCTAAGAAGCATGGAAATATTCCATTATGATTACTTATTTTGATTAATTCTAGAAAGTAATCCTGTCTCTGACAAATTAACACCAATTTCTTCTTCAACCACATCTACTTCAGTCTCAATCATTAATTCATTAGTATTGATAGGTTCACTGCGCATTGTTCTAAGAATAATTATCAATACAAGAACCATGATAATTAGTCCCAAAACACCAGACACAATCAATGTATTAGATACTTTAAATCCGTCATCTTCATCGGTTTGGTCCTCTGTAACTGTGACTGTTGAATTGAAATCTATGATAGTATATTCTACTACTTCGGAAGTGAATTCTGAGTCAAAAATCGACACTCTAACCTCGACTGTTTCACTACGGTTGACCGGTACTTCAAGCATTGTAACACATTCTTTTGAGTTACCAGAATCATCAACAATACAAGATGGTTGAAGATTATCTTGAGTTACTCCATCAAGCGAAATTTCCAAACCATGTTCACTCGCTCCATCATTATCAAAAACTGACCAAGCAAGTGTCGCTGCTGTATCATCAATAATATTGACATTCATCAATGTCAGAATTGGAATATCTGGAACACTTGTAACTTCAATACTCAAAAGTTGAGAATAATTTGTGGTTCCGTCTGTCACATTAAGCCATTCATTATTGATTGTTCCAAAATAGTCATTTTGAGGTGAAATAATCAATTGTGAACCAGAAATAATTGCCACGTTGGCGCTAGAAGATTCAGATTCGATTGTCCAAGAAAGCGTATCGCCGTCGATATCATAGGCGAAATCAGATAAATTGAGTGATATGGTTTCGTCCTCTTGCATTGAAATCTGCCACATCGAATTATTGGCGATTACTGGGTCATCAACTGGGGCAACTTGTATTGGAATATCCAAATCAACTGGTTCGGTAACTCCATCAGTAACTCTGACATGTAAAACAGTAGCACCGTTTGCATTTGGAACTGCAATTAAAGTTAATACTCCATTATAGTAAGAGAACTCAACAGGTCCTGCGATTCCTTGCGTCTCATCATTGATTGATGCAAGTAATGGTTCTCCCTCTGGATCGTAAGCATACTCAGTAATATTTACTGAAACTGAAGGACCGTCTTCAATTAGAGTTTGCATGGCAATATTATCTGTTTTAACTACTGGATCATTGTATGGTATAACCACAATCTCCAACATTGTCAACGCTTCATCAATCACGCCTAAGCCATCGGATCTAAGCAAAATATCGACTTCAGCACCTAAGATGTATTCTTCAGTAACGATGTGAGTTACGGTTAGGCCCCGATAATCATTATCGATTTGTATAGAGAAATTACTGATTTGGCCACCGCTTAATGTAGCTTCAACAATAAACAGTTCTTGTCCATCCGGGTCAATACCAATCTCACTTGCAAGAATATATCCTTCACCACGTTCAGAAACTTGGATTACCGGTGCTGGTACTGTTAATGCGATAGGAGAATCTGTTCGCAAAAATTGATGCTCAATTGTTGAGGGAGCTCCTTCAACCATGACAGTCATGAAGGCAATGTGCGTGCCAGGTGCTAAATCTTCTACTGCGTAATCACATTGTACCGTTCCATTATTATGTACTACACCAATATCTGTCACTATTTTGTTAAATCCGCATTCTACATCAATTTGCCAATTTGAATCGATTTCATCATAACTGTCGCCATTTCTAAGTGTCCAGTTACTAGTTAGAGAAAATGTATCGTATCTACCAAACTCATTAATCTCACTTGGAGACTTAGATATGTTCTCGATTAGCAAAAATTCTGAATTAAACAAATTTTCCTCGGTATATGAATCGCTGTCACTGGCGGAGGTTGGCGATGCATCACGGTTGAATGCTGGTCTAAATTCATCATGAACTCCTCTAAGTGTCAAATCTAGATACGGTACAATATGCAATATTGCGTAATCTATTTGCTCGGTTTGGGATATTGATGCATCACCATCGCCACGGTCATCACCGAAAAAGATTCCATCATCTATTTCATCTTGAAATTGATAATGATCAGCGCCAAGAACGTGCATCCACTGCCAAGCTAGTGCATCTGTAGCGCTAATAATTGGTAAATTATCCTGACCTTTGGCAATTTCATCAACAGTTCCAGTCATGAATAGCCCAGTACCCGGACTAGCAGGGTCAATTTGCCATTCACTAGGTTTGATATTTTGCCAACCATCCCCGCTATTCCAACCAGAAAAATCAATTCCTAAGCCAAATATAGATCTTGGAGGTTGAATTTCAACTGACAAATTAGATTCTGGCCAAAATGGATACACAGAGTAGGCAATTGCTGCACCAGTACCATGCCCAGAAACACCCCAATGATGCAAATCAATATTACCAAATGCTGCAGGAATTATACTGTTAGTAGCGTTGGTTTGATTCATTAAATCGATTATTGATTCTAATAACAAGAATGAAGCCTCAACATTTGTAGTGTCATCACTATCAAAACCATTGGTTAAAACAACTATAGTTCCACGTTTAACTATCTCACTTGAGAAAATCCCGTAATCTGAAGTATCCTCTCCTTCATCGCAAAAGAAAACGGTGAAAGGAAACGGGCCATTTCCAGCCATCGCTTCATCTTCACCATCATTCATTGCTGGATAAATTACTCTCACTGATTTACCATCTGCAGTCAAATCAGCAAAGCCAACTGGAAAATCGACGCCTGTATGTTGGTTTTTGAATTCCTTAGATTCTGCAGGATGAGCAACTGATGGTGCGATAGCAAACATGCTGGCAAACAAAATGCCAACCAGTATCCAAGCGTTAACCTTCAATTAGACCATCCCAATAAGTCGAATGACAACTACGTTCTATTTTGTAATTAGTATCTCATGAGTATGACGCGAGTACAGATTCTGCAGTAATTAGCATAGAGACTAACAAATCAAGTGTAGGCAACTGATCAGTTATCTGTGGCGCCCACAATTGTGACCAACATTCAAGATGTTGAGCAGCAAGTAACCATCTGCCGTCGATAACTTCGTTAGTGATTGCTGAAATTCTATCTTCATGTTCGCCATCGATTCCATGATATTGTGAACGAATTACTAAACTTGAGACTTGAACATCATCTGGGAGTGTATCGTCATCGAAATTAATGAAAACATCACACATTCTAGACTCTGCAACCTCACCACTAAACCAATCATATTCATTCATATCTCGCTTGCCACCCAAAATCACAACCTTGCCACCTAATTTCTGCCAAGTATGAGCAGTAGAGCGTGCAGCACCACCGCCGCCAATTATTCCAATAGTTGATCCATCGGCGATATCTATACCAAAATACTCAGCAACTCTTGCAACACCTGAACCGTCCACATTCGATGACCACCAGCCGAAACCATCCCACCGAAGGGCATTAACTGATTCAATTAGTGATGAATCATTAAAATCAACAACTGCTTGTGACTTTAGTTGATGTTTCAATGGAGATGTTAAGTTCAACCAAACCTCTTCACGAAATGATTTTGTTGGCAGATCAATTTTGACATTGAACGGAAGACTAGCAGAATTCTTACTAAACTTCTCTCGGCTTAATTCATCGAGAGAATCAGTCATTTCTGAAGTTGCTTCAAGCACTTTTTGCATCAGAGCTTTATTGCGAAATTTTCCAAATGGGGCTCCAGTCAAATCCCAATTTACCACTTCTGGGATAAATTTGACGTGTCCCCATGCAAGTGCATCTTGAATTGATTTGACATCAACTAAGTCAGTCTTTAGAAGATTGAATCTTAGCGAAGGCTTGACCTGTTTAGAAACATATTGAGCGACGATATTAATCAATACAGGAGACAGGGAATGAGTGACTGGATGGCCTGCAACCGCATAATAGACATCCGCCATAAAAAACCGTCTTTGCCATAGTTTTTGAATTAAACCTTTTATTCAAACTCGAAGGAAAAACCTTTGAAAACCATAACCCCGTGGTACATCCATGGCAGGAGTTGGATTCATTAGTAATCAAACTGCAGGAAAGGGAGCAATTGCAGCATTGACTGGTTTATTGGGCCTGTATATGACTGCGGCTATGTGGGTTGAATTCAATGAAGCACTAGGAGTATTCTTTGGTCCAAGTCTTGGAGTAATTGTAGGAACTCTAATTTTCCTAATATACCAAGATCGAAAGAATGTCAAAACATTCTCCTATGGTAAAAATTATAGTAAATCTGAAAGAACAACCTTAGTCAAAGATGCAAACGGACGTTACACTCAAGTTGAATCAAATATTGAAAAAGGACGTAACCCTGTGTTATTTATCGCAATGTTGTATTTTGCAATAATTCTAATCAGCGAGATCTCTTGGTCTGATTTAATCATTTGAGGTTATAGATTGGCAACACTATTAGACATCTTTCTAATGAAAGATAATATCAACAAAATAGATCAAGACGCCAAGACAGTTTACTGGATAATTCTTGAAAAGTTATCAATTGTATTATGTTTAATTATTGTTTTTGCTGGAGCACTGGCTCTAAGTTTACCATGGTGGGCAGTAGGAGCAATTCTCGGATTCTCTCTAGGGCCCATTGTATACGGACATTATTACTTCATTTACATTCGCCCAATGATAAAAAGACGGGAAGATTGATGTGGGTAAGGCTGGTGTGAGTAACAGGTGAAGACATGGGTTTGTTTGGAGATTTTCTTGAGCTGATTGGCTTAGGTGGCATTACTGGAGTTGATATTCTATTTGCTGCCATGGCGATTGTAGGGACATTTTTGTTCATAATTTATTTCTTGCTTATATTAATTGGTGATTTCACTGGTGGAATGTTTGACTTTGAAATGGACGCAGATGGAATCTTCCACCTATTTACCATTCAAGGTTTACTTAGTTTCATAATGATGTTTGGAATCTTTGGTTTGTCAGTATCACAGGCTGATCAGAATGCTTTCGTTGCGATTATTGCTGGAACAATTGCGGGTACATTCTCTATGTATATCGTCGGTAAAGTATTCCAAATGATGGCGAGTTTAGAAAAAGACAATACTGTTGAACATGCACAAGCTATTGGTGCAAGAGGTACCGTTTACCGAACCATACATCCAGGAAAGACGGGCGAAGTGCAGGTTGAATACCAAGGTGCGCTTAGAACAGAGTCTGCTGTAGCAAAAGATGAAACCTTGAAACTAGAAACAGGAAAATTCGTTGAAGTTGTTGATGTAATTACTGAAAGATTGATTGTTATTCCTCTTGACATTAACAAAGATAAGGACTGATATTCGTTTGACGAATATTTTTTTGTGGGGTGAACCCTCTTATAGGGGTTTGATTTGGTAATGCCATGGTCGCAGAAGCGTTAGCATTGATTGGAATTGCATTATTGGTATTTGTACTGTTAGTAACTATTTATGTTGCCACATCCAGATATAAATTAGCCCCATCAGATCAAATTCTTGTAGTATATGGTAATGTCAAGGACAAAGGCTCAGCCGCATGTTATCACGGTGGTGGTAAGATTGTATGGCCACTTATCCAACATTTTGCTTATCTTGATTTGAAACCTATGACTATTTCAATAGACCTTGAACACGCTCTATCACAACAAAATATCAGAATTAACGTTCCTTCTACATTTACCATCGGTATCTCAACCCAACCTTCGGTTATGCAAAATGCTGCTGAGCGTCTATTAGGTCTTGGCCAAGCACAAATCGAAGACATGGCTAAAGAAATCATCTTTGGTCAATTACGTTTGACTGTTGCATCTCTAACTATTGAGCAAATCAACCAAGACAGAGAAGCATTTTTGGAAAGAGTTTCCACCAACGTAGATACTGAATTACACAAGATTGGTCTTTACCTGATCAACGTTAACATTACCGATATTACTGATGAAGCAGATTATATTGCATCTATTGGTGCCAAGGCTGCTGCAGTTGCTATTGCAGATGCTACTGTTGACAGAGCAGAGGCTGCTCGTGATGGTGCAGTTGGTAAGGCAGCTGCTGACAGAGACCGAGAAATCGAAGTTGCAAAGGCGCAAGCAGAAGCAGCCAAGGGTCAAAAAGCCGCTAAGGCTGATGAGCGTGTTTTCGTACAGCAACAAGAAGCACTGGCGGTAGAGGGAGAAAACTTGTCTAGTGCATCAATTGCATCATATAATGCGGACCTTGCTGAAAAAGAAGCAGAAGCTCTACAACGTTCTGAAGTTGCAAAGCGTAAGGCTCAATCTGAAATTGAAAGAGCCCAGTATGAACTTGAGGGTGAAAGACTACGTGCCGCAGAAATTGCTCGTGAAGAAGTATCTAAGCAACAAATCGAGATTGCTGCTGAAGCAGAGGCTGAGCGCCAACGAAGAATCGCTAAGGGTCAAGCAGATGCTATCCTTGCACGCTACAATGCAGAAGCAGAAGGTACCAAAGCGGTACTAGAAGCAAAGGCTGCTGGTTACCAATCGCTAGTCAAGAGTGCTGGCGGTGATGCAAAAGCTGCTGCTACACTTCTAATGGTTGAGAAGATTGAAGAAATCGTTGCTCGCCAAACCGAGGCTATCTCCAACTTGAAGATAGACAAGATTACAGTTTGGGATTCCGTCAGTGGTGGCGAAGGTGGCA
>JAKUNX010000090.1 GCA_022451835.1 Candidatus Poseidoniaceae archaeon | reverse complement strand
AGATGCTACAACCAACGCAGAACCTTGGGAAGTTGATATTCTAAAAAATGATGGTTAGCATCAAACAAGAACTGCTAACGGTCGCGGTGAGATGACATTCACACTATCGGATACTGCAAATCCACCATCTTACATGCCTAACTACGAATTGTTAGAACAACAAGGCTATGCTCCTAACAACTACCAACAAGAGAGTGTATCTGTTACCCTATCTGTAGAAGTTGACAATGTTGTTGAGAATGTTCCTGACTACTACCTTGACGAAACTGAAGGATTCAGCTTCAATGGCGTCAGTAATGTAATGCCTGGAACATATGTACCTGTTGACTTCAGCATCCATGCTGGTGGCGACGACGGCGACTACACATACGATCATCTATTGGTTGTATCTCTGCATTCTGATGGACACACTGAGGTTGAACTACCACAGTACTTCACACCACCTGCATTCGGTGAATCACTGGATATTGAGGACTGGGAAGTTTACATCACAGACCTTACAACTGAGGTTTGGGTAGAAGTTGACGTAGTAACCTGTACTCCTAACCCAGCTGGTACATGTACAGTTAACGAAGTTCAAACCGACAACCCTGAATCACACAATGCTATTTCAAGCAGTCAAGTATTCGGAAAGTGGTCTGAACCTGGTAGAATTGGTGAAGATGCTAATGGTCAACAATCTAACAGAAGACCAGCATTTGAAGATAAGAACTGGTGTAACAACATGATGTCTACTAACGGCGGCAATGAAGTTGCATGGAGTGAATCTTCCTCATGTCAACACACAGAACAAGGATACAATGGTGCCTTTGGACAAGACTGGCAGACTGCTGATGTTGCTCTACCAGTTACAGTGACAACAATCGGTGCTCTATCGGTTGCTTCATTCGCACCAAGTATCATTGCAGTTGCTCTAACTGGCTTGTTTGTTAGCGCTCTTGTCCTTGCTGGACGTAGAGACGATGATGAAGAAGAATTTGTTGAAGAGCAAATTTCTGATGATGATGCCGCAGTAAGCCCAGTAATCGCAACTATCTTGATGGTTGCAATCACTGTTGTTCTTTCTGGTGTTGTATATGTGTGGGCTGCTCAACTTGCTGACACAGATACAAAGGGAGTGCCAAGAGTAACTTTCACAGCCGAGAACGTTGATACTGGTAGTGTTGAAACAGATCACTGGAAGATTACCGTTGGTCAAGCACAAACTGTATTAGCTACTCAAGCGGTTGAAGTTACAGTAATCTATCTAGATGCAAATGGCGTGATTGTTTCCGAGACAACTAACCTTGCTTCTACAGACCATGTTTACGGGTTCTCGCCGTTCAACAGCGATTCCTTGGTAACCTTTGGTGATGTAGTTACAATTGATGAAGATGAGACTATATCTTCCTTCAGTACAGGTGATGACATATATGTCAAGACTCAAACTGCTGACGGTCACAAACTAGTTGATGCAACTGTTAGGATCGTCTACTCACCTGGTGGAGATAATCAAGGTGCTGTCTTGAAGACCTACTCAGGTCTGACTTGGAACCAACCAGTCTGAATTGACTAATAGAGATAAAGACAAGACGACAGTGGGAGGGTTTCGGCCCTCTCACTGCGTACTTGACTTGGTGTTTATTCAGTGTAAACCACTGCGGTATATGACGAGTGTTTTTGTATTGTAACTTCTAGTAACGTACATGGTTGACATTCCTAAAGTGGTAGTATTCGATTGTGACGGAGTTCTAGTTGACTCAGTTAGCTCTTGGAAAACATTACACGATTACTTTGGTACAGATAATTCTCTTAATCTGCAGCGTTTCATTAATGGTGAATTGACAGATGTTGAGTTCATGCGATCAGACATACAAATGTGGAAGGAAATCAAAGATCCAATTTTTCGAGATGAATTATTTCGTTCATATTCTGGCGTCAAGCTAATGCCAGGTGCTAAAGAATTGATTCAAGAGTTGAAAGAAGCAGGGATATTCGTAGCCATTGTTAGTGCAGGTGTTGATTTATTTGTATCATCAATTGCAGCAATGTTGAAGGTCGATGATTGGATTGCAAACGGGTTTAAGTTCAATGAAGATGATACACTTTCTGATGAAGGAATTTGTCGGCTACACGCCACTAAAAAAGATGTAGTCATTGAGAAGATACTCAATATGCACGGTTTTGAGGCCAAAGACTGTGTTTCTGTTGGAGATTCTGAAATGGACCTCTCTATGCAAGTTGAAGGAAGCCGATTCATCGGTTTTAACCCATCAAGAGAATCATCCTTGTCGGCATTCAAAGATTCAGGAGTTCCTATTGTTTTCGAAAAAGATTTACTCAAACTCAAGCCACACTTGGGTCTTGACTAAATCATACAAACGGAATTGAAATTGTCGCATGGCTCTGTAGGTTAACAATAGTCAACATACATGGTTTTGGTTGGAAACCTAACATTCTTTGATATGATGTTTGATCTTGCCAAGTACTTGAACAAACAAGTGTAGTACCTTTGAAATCAACACAGGCATGACCATGAACGTGACCAGTAACAAATATGTCTGGTACTTCATTGATTACCAAACCGTCTTCAGGTTCAGGAGATAATGGAGTTTTACCCCCCCATTGAGGGGCAAGATGTCTTCTTCTCAGCATTTGCCGCATAGCTTCAACAGGGTCTGAGTAAGTTACAGTTTTGAGACCGGCAACAAAGTCGTCAATTGATTTACCGTGATAGGATAATAATCTTACACCATGCAATGAAAAATCGCATGGATTGCCAACAAATGTAGTTGTATTGTAATCTTGCTGAATATCCTTTTCAAAGGTTGGCTGAGGCTCAGCAGGTCTTACCGCATCGTGATTTCCTGGCAACATTATACATTCAACCCAATCAGGCAGCAGCTCTAGCAATCGAGCAAATTCGGAGTATTGGGCAAATAAATCTGGAATTGATAACTCCTTATCTTGACCTGGATATATTCCCACTCCATCGACGCAATCACCTGATAAAACCAGATACTTGATGGTCTTAGCTAAAGGATCATTATTGAACCATCTAACCATTTTATGCCATTGAGCCTCTAAGAAAGTCTTCGAACCAACATGGACATCAGATAAAAATGCGACACTAATGCCAAATGGTGATGAGGCTTTTTGATGACGCTCTTTCATCGGGAAATGCAGGTCATCAACGACAAAAATTTCGCCTGATTGATTGAAGTTTCCTGAAACTCCAATTACGTCATCTGGCATTAATCCAGCCTCTATAATTTGCTCTTGATATTTATCGCGATTTTCACTATTTGGTTTGTATAACATGCACCGTATTTCACCTGTCTCATCCTCTAAACTCCACATTAGGTGTCCGTTTTTGGTATATCTTGGTTCGTTAACTAAACCTATTGCTACGGCTTTGTTATCATATCCTTGGTACCTATGCTTCTCTCTTAATAGACGAGATACTTCTGTAGGCCGACGCGGTAATTTTGAATTCTTGACAATCATATCCCTAATCTTAGTTAATCTATCTGAGAAACATGCAGTAATATCATTCATTTTTCCTTCTGTTGTACTCTTTCCAGTAATATCGTAGTGAACAGTGATGTCTGTAGGAGCATCTACTGCAAGACAACTATAGTCGGATTCATCCCAGTCTGGTAGATTATTCCTAAACTCAATGTCCAATGGTTCAGGAGCTGCAATTGGTGCAATTATTCTACCTAAATCAGTTGGAGATTCACTGGAGGTTAGTTTTGATGTTGAGGTTAAATTACCCTTTTGATTATCCTGTGGCGATAATGCGGTTAATTTTTCAAATATTTCTTGAGTTAGAACTCCTCTATGAAAATCGATTTGAGAACCTAGGTCCAATAACTTAGCAGGATCTGAATGTTCACGTAAACTATCGACAATTTGACTGGAAGCGATGATTCTTCTTTGGCGCAACAGATTGACAATATCGTCAGATGTCGCTGCCATAGATTTTGGTAAAGTCGTCACTCCAAAAGCAAATCGGGTGGATTTGTAGTCAATTCCACTCTACTTCTTCACCAATTGATTCATCATCACCTTCCGGTGAATCCCCACTCCAAGACTCATCTTGCCAAGGTGCAGATTGCTTTGCTGCAGCTTCACGCTTAGCACGTTCCACTTCAAAAGCGGCTCTTGCCTGTTCCTTTTCCGCTTCAATTTCGGCTAATTTCTTACGATTTGCCTCCGCCTTTTCCATTGCATCATCCCACAGTTCGATTGCCGACAGTAACGCGAAGTGAACAAAACCGATTTTGTTTTCAGAACGATTACCTCCAATTTGGGTAGATACCGCATTTGCCCAAGTATTTGAGGCGATTCCAACATAAACAGTACCTACTTTCTTGGTTGTACTATCGTTACCAGGTCCAGCGATACCAGTAATGGAGATGGCCATATCTGCATTAGATTGTTCAAGAGCACCTTTAGCCATTTCAATAGCTACTTTAGCCGAAACAGCACCATGCTTTTCCAAAGTCTCTGAATCCACATTTAATTCAGACACCATTGCATCATTAGAATATGTTACCCAAGACTGATTGAACCAATTACTAGCACCAGCAATATCGGTAAATGCACTAGCAAGCAAGCCACCAGTACACGACTCAGCCACAGTAATAGTGTGACCACCTTCTTTCAGCCGTCTAACCAGCCGGGCTGCCGCTGCTTGGATATCTTCATCCATTCAATACCCCGTCTAGTCACTTGGTTTTGAGGTTAACGCATGCGTTGGTTTCAATAATGAGAGTCCGCACGGAAGGCTGGGTCTGTGGTCTAGGGGTTTATGACGTCGCCCTTACAAGGCGAAGATCGAGGGTTCAATTCCCTCCGGACCCACCATGCTAATAGCAGTATGATTCAATATCATCTGAAGCATCAACAATAACTTTTGTGATGCCAGTTCTTTGACAAATTTCCTGTTCAGTAGCCTGTTCAATATTAGAATCAACTAGAATAAGGTGGACTCCTCATTGCCACAAACCATCAATAATTTTGGCACCTCTATGGTCTACACCTACTAGGATATCGAGTAATTCACTGTGAAAGATTACAGCTGCAGCATTATCTAAGTCTTGATGATTGATCAATAACCACCTAGCACCATCAAGGATTGCTAAATCCTCAATCTCTTGAAATTCAGAAAAGTGTACAATCTTCACATTAACACCTAAATTTTGAACCGTAATAAGGCAATTGCTCCACCGATGCCAAGTAATTGCTGACCAGAATCATGGTCAGTAGAGCATTGAATCATTTCTCCACCAAATTCAGTTAACTTTTGGCACCAGTTTTGCCAACTAAGTCCATTGATAGTAGACTCTTCATCACGCAACAAGTCAGCAGAAATCAGTAATGTTTCTATTGCCCCTTCATTGAGTGCTTTGTTTAATTCTTGCTTGCCATAAGCAATATTTCCATTAGTTGAAACTCGTTTCCATGCTTCTTCAAGAAGTCCTATCTCTTTGGAAATGGCATAATCTTCTAACAGATTTCCAGCTAATCCTTCTCGCAAAACCTCGTTAGCACCTGCTCTTCCAGACATTGAAGTAGCTAAAGATGACATAAATCTAGTTTGACCGGATGCTTTTAATTCGTTCAATAAGATCTCTCTAGCATGACCAGGGCCACACAAAATAAGTGGTGTTTCATCATCAAGTGATGCGGTTAATTCACTGATTACTTTTTCACGGAAACCTTTAGCAACACCTGTTGATTCTCTAATATCAACTCGTTTTCCACCACCTCGCATTGTCCAAGTAGTTGATTCTCTAAGACCTCGAGGTGTTATGTGGAATAGTATGACTTCATCATTCTCAACTACAATTAATGCGATTTGTACTTGTTTTGCAGCATCAATGGCTTGCTTAAGTAATTGATTATCGGTTTCTAAAAAAGGTGTCAGACAAGTCAATTCAATTTCGTCACCAGTAGTAATATTGTGAGTGTGATAACTCCCAATGTCAAAATTTGCTTCTTCAATAATTCCATGTACTCTAAGAAATTCGCTAAAGGATTGATATTCAGTCGACTCAATGCGCAATTTAATCCACATTCTCTTCCGCTCAGCTGACTTTGCTCGTCCTCCTTCTTCTCCTCCAGTAGTTTGGTCTCGACGTTCTCCGAGCATTGCAAGTGACATGCCATTACGTGCTAATCTTGCTAGTGACCATAGGTCATCATCTGTATTTATACGCAATCGCCAAAGCATTGATTCGCGTTTCAAAACCTGCATTAACTCACCCGAAGACACCAGTCTGGTGCCCGTCATCGTCCATATCCATGTCGATTGCTGCAGGGCGCTTAGGTAAGCCAGGCATTGTCATCATATTGCCGAGAACAGCAACAATAAATCCAGCACCAGAATTTAATCTGAATTCTCTAATTGGTAGTGTAAAATCACTTGGTGCACCTAACTTACTCGCATCGTGAGAGAAAGAATACTGAGTTTTAGCCATACAAACTGGCAGGTTTCCATAACCCCAGGAAACAATCTTCTCCAATTGCTTTTTAGCAGTAGTTTCCAAATAAACATCTTTTGCTTTGTACATTCTTGTAGCGATTGCTGTGATTTTATCCATTACTGGTGCATCGTTGAGAAATAATGGAGTGAATGGTCTGCCAGCAGCTACATGATCTTGTACTGCTTTTACAACTGCTTTAGCCAAATCTTCACCGCCTTCACCGCCCTTAGCGTGAACTTCAGTGATAGTCACTGCTATCGCTCCACTGGCATGAGCAGCATCGGAAAGGACTTTTATTTCGGCGTCAGTATCAGATGTGAATTTGTTTATTGAAACGATAACTGGAACTCCAAAACCTGCCATATTACGGATATGGCGGTCAAGATTTGTAGCAGCACCGGTAGCAACAGCATCAACATTTTCTGTTTCAAGTTCTTCTTTGCTAGGACGGTATCCCCCTCGGCTACCGAAAGCACCACCGTGCAACTTCATTGAACGAATAGTGACATTCATTACTACACAGTCGGGACCTTTGCCAGAAGTTGCTGCTTTGATATGCATAAATTTCTCCGCACCCATGTCAGAGCCAAATCCGGCTTCAGTAACTACGATATCTGCTGCACTAAGCGCTAATTTATCGGCAATAATACTTGAATTGCCGTGAGCAATATTAGCAAATGGACCACCATGAATGAATGCTGGCTTACCTTCCAAACTTGGG
>JAKUNX010000009.1 GCA_022451835.1 Candidatus Poseidoniaceae archaeon | reverse complement strand
TTTACTATCAGAAGAAGAATGGCCTTTGATGTTGACTCCGCTAGATGTACCTTTAATTCAATTCGGCAGGCAAGTTCGCCGGCCAAGAAGATGGTACCACACGTGTTCCGGAGAACATTCTGCAATCCTACACGGTTGTAGAAAAAAAGGATGGAATCGTGCAGGCTACACATTGCCTAACCACCAAGTGTTCAAAGCTTACATGGAACAAATACGAACATATCTTGGAGATGACTGGAAGCCACTTAGAGTGGCAAAAGATGGTTGTGGATTGCCTACTGTGTCAAATACAGTATCTGAACTTGCTCAAATTTATGCTGGTCTTGTCAGAGATAAAGACGACGATTGGATTTGGGAAGCGATGGTTAAACACCCAGATTTAGTTGGTGGTTTCAATCGTTTAGATTCAACTATATTGAAGGCTGGTGAAGGCAAGGTTATCGCTAAGGAAGGGGCAGATGGATTACTTGGATTAGCCATTGAACATCCCGATTATCCGAAGGGATTGGGTGTAGTAATCAAGATTGCACACGGCTGGAATTCACAAGCTACATGGTATATTGCAAGAGCTGTACTAGGTGTTCTTGGTATCGATTTGAGAAATCCTTATCCTTTGCATAGACAAAAGGCATTTATCGTACCTGGTATCGTTCCACCAAAATATGTCAATTCATTAGGCGACATAGATACTTGGGATGAATGGGATCCTGACCGAGATAGATGGACTTATGATATCGAGGTGTAAGTTTGCAAATTGAAAATTTCATTGGTGGAAAATTCATAGCACCACTGAAAAAAACCTATCTCGAAAATCTTAATCCGGCTACTGGAAAAATCACATCAAGAATACCAAGTTCTACCAATGAAGATGTAGAAATGGCAGTTGAGGCTGCTCAAAACGCCCTAGATAATTGGTCACAACTTTCGATTGACAAGCGAATCATTTGGTTAAGAAAAATTGCTAGCGCTCTCGAATCACGCAAAGAAGACATTGCCGCTTTAGAGAGCATGGATACAGGTAAACCAATTGCTCTCGCCAAGCGAGTAGATGCTGCACGTAGTGTAAGTAACTTCGAATTTTTTGCTGAACATGCTGAGAATCTGAGTGAACTGAATTACAAAATGTCTGACGCAACCAATTATGTGACCAGAAAGCCCGTAGGCGTTGTAGGCCTAATTACTCCATGGAACCTCCCCCTTTACCTGCTGACCTGGAAAGTTGCTCCTGCGTTAGTAATGGGTAATACAATAGTTGCAAAACCAAGTGAAATGACTCCACTAACTGCTAACTTACTGTGCGAGATTCTAACAGCAATAGATTTCCCTGAGGGAGTGATAAACATTGTTCACGGACTTGGCCCAAGTGCTGGTCAAGCCATTTTAGAACATCCAAACATCAAGGCAATCTCGTTTACTGGTGGCACTGCAACCGGAAAAATTGTTGCGCAAATAGCTGCACCCATGTTCAAGAAATTATCACTTGAACTCGGAGGTAAAAATGCCACCATTATACTTGATGATGCAGACTTGCCAACAGCAGCAAAAGGTGCTGCTAGAGCAGCATTTACTAATTCTGGTCAAGTCTGTTTATGTGGTTCAAGAATTCTAGTTGCTGACAATATTTATGATGAATTTGTCCCTTTGCTAATTAGTGAAGTTGAAGCAATGAAAATTGGTAATCCAAGCGATGAAAACACTGACATTGGTTCTGTGATTTCATCCAATCACATGGAAAAAGTCCTCTCATACATCGATCTTGCTACACAAGAAGGTGGAAAAATTTCTACGGGTGGCTCCACGTTAACACTACCTTCTCCTAATTCCGATGGTGCATTCATTCAACCTACTCTTATCGAAGGTTTAGCAATTGATTCCCGATGTGCTACTGAAGAAATTTTTGGACCTGTAGCATCAATTCATCGATTCTTTAGTGAAGATGAAGCAATTGAAATGGCCAACATAACTCAATACGGTTTAGCAGGCTCAGTTTGGACCTCAAATCCTGCTCGTGGCAAATCTGTCGCTGAACGAATAGATAGTGGTATTTTATGGGTAAATACATGGCTTCATCGAGACCTTAGAACCCCTTTCGGTGGCGTTAAAAATTCGGGAGTTGGTAGAGAAGGTGGCGATTGGTCACTGAACTTCTTTTCTGAACTCAGCAATATATGTGTAAAAGATGATTGAACATATCTTGATAAGCAAACTCATTGATTTCTAAGTATGTCCGAGACTGGGAATTTGCCATTGTTTGTTTTGCCAATGGTTCTTATTCCAGGTGAAATTCAAAGTCTGCGGATATTTGAGCCGCGATACAGGCAAATGCTCGATGACTGTTTGCTTGATGACAAGCCATTTGGCATGATTATGACAGATCCGCTCGTATTCCACAATGGATGGAATGGCCCTCGAGCATTTGGCTGTGAGGCAGAAATAATTAGTCATGAAACCAAAGGAAGTAATCACTTCATTGAATTTGTTGGCCGAAGGCGATTTAAAATCGACAGAGTAATCGATCCTGCGCTTCCACCTTTTGAGGACGAATCGATGGCTGACTTGATTCCGGAAATTGGTATTCTTCCCAACTTAGAGACAATTCTTGAGCGAATTCCAGAGGATAGTGAACATTCAAAACTATATCTTTCAGCTGATGTGACTTTCTTGGATGATGACCAAGAATTAACTGAATTTCAACAAACTGAATTAAGGAACACACTCAATGCAATTTTGGGTAAAATTGGTGGCATATTACAAATCGAAAAGGATACTTTAGAGGATTGGATTGAAGATAGAACTTCGACAGTTATTGATGAAAGTTCATCATCTATGTTTGCAGTTGCCGCATTAACTATTAGTGACCCTGAATATAAGTATCAATTATTATCATGTTCTGAACTGAAAGATGTATTCTTACAATTGACAAGATTCCTTGCTGAAATGGATGTTTAAGTCAATATAGTGATAGCGTGACCTTCAAAACTCCAAAGCCTGTGGTTAAACCATGTCCGTTCACGGTCAAGCCAAGAAGGTCACAACTCATACGCTTCAAGAAATGAAGCGTGCTGGTGAGAAAATCACCATGCTTACCGCATATGATTATTCACTAGCTAAATTGGTCGACAATGGCGGAGTGGATGTAATTCTTGTGGGAGATTCCGCATCAAATGTAATGGCTGGCCAAGTCACTACAGTCCCAATGACTTTGGATCATATGATATATCACGCTCAATGTGTAAAACGAGCTGTGGACAGAGCACTTATTGTAGTGGATATGCCATTTGGAACCTACCAAGGTAATTCTGCAATTGCTCTTGAATCTGCTATTCGAATTATGAAAGAAGCGGAAGGTCATGCTGTCAAATTAGAAGGTGGGGCTGAAATTGTTGAATCAATTAAGCGAATTCTAACTGCAGGAATTCCTGTAATGGGACATCTTGGACTTACTCCTCAATCAATTTACAAATTTGGCACATACAGTGTTAGAGCCAAGGAAGATGATGAGGCGGCCAAGTTGATTGAAGATGCTAAAATCCTTGAAGAGGCTGGTTGCTTTGCTATTGTGTTAGAAAAGATACCTCGTGAATTAGCAAAGAAAGTAAGTGAAGCGATTAACATACCAACCATTGGAATTGGCGCTGGACCTGATTGTGATGGACAAGTATTGGTATTGCATGATTTGCTTGGCATAACTATGGACTTTTCACCAAGATTCCTAAGAAGATATCTGAATCTTGCGGAATCAATTGATGGTGCAGTTAAGCAATATTGTGAAGATGTAAGAACTGGTGATTTCCCTAATGATTCTGAGAGTTATACCTCATAGACCAATACTGTAAACTAGCAAAGCGCCAGAAAATGATCCGATATCAACAGCAAAAGCGTGCCATACACCGTACCTAAATGGTGGCAAGTCATATCTGCCCCAAGAGGTAGAAATCCAAACCCAAAGTAACAAAGCACCATAGCCACCACAAAATAATGCACCCCATCCCGAAAACCAAACCACAAAGAAAATTGTACCTGGTAAAGCAATACCCATACTGTATTCATACCATCTTGATGCATCACCTCTTACCAGTGTGAAATAAAGTAATGGAGAAAGAAGAATTGAGGTTAATATTGCTCCTTGAGGTGGTGAAGGCCAATTATATTCAGGAGTAATATATTGCTGGAAGATAATCCCTACAATCATACCGAATAATGCTGGTGCGATAATATGTCTTATTCCAGTATCAAAATCAATACCTCTTACACGGTCTAACTCTGATTCATTGGATGAACTTGCATACTGAGAATCCTCAATTTCTAACCCGTCCATAATTCATCCAATCAGCGCTGGTGTTTGAGCCTTAGGGCAAGGATATCATCCGTTTATGATATAGGCAACCTACTCATAGCATGCAACATGGCGCAGGGCGAGATTGTTGCGGGCTGTTTAGCACCGCATCCACCCCACTTGGTATATGCTGAGAATCCAGAGCAGAATGAACCGGTTGCAGAGGGTGGCTGGGAACAACTTAGATGGGGGTATGAAAGGCTTCGAGACTCCCTAAACGGTATTGAATATGATGCGATAGTAATTCTATCACCACACTGGCAAACCTATGTTGGCACTCATTTCCTTGGGCTAGAAAATTTCCAAAGTCTTTCCGTAGATCCTATTTTTCCTAACCTATTTCGCTATCACTATGACATGAATGTTGATGTTGAACTTGCTCAACAAATTCATGACAAAGCTGGCAAAGCAGGTTTGACGGTCAAGATGATGACTAATCCGGATTTTAGAGTAGATTATGGAACTATTACCACTGGACACATGTTTAGACCACAATGGGACAAGCCATTGGTGGTAATTTCCAGCAATCGCTCAAGTGCATACTATTCAGTTGAAGTTATGCAAGAGATGATGATGGAACTTGGTAAAGCCACACGTGAAGCGATTTTGGAGAGTGGAAAGAAAGTTGTTGTATTGGCAAGCAATTCATTATCTCATCGCCATTTTACCACAGAATCAGAAATTCCAGAAGACATGAGCAAAGAGCACATTACTAGTCATGCGATGCATTTGTGGGATATGCGAATTATCGACTATATGAAATCTGGACAATGTCAGAGAATTATTGATGAAATGCCTGAATTTACCGAACAAGCTATTGCTGAAACAGACGGGGGAGCATTTACTTGGTTACTATCTACCCTAGAAGTTCCAAATTATCCGGCAATTCTGCACGGATACGGTACAATTATTGGCACTGGTAATGCAATTGTAGAGTGGCCAGTCTACAAGCACAAGGAGGTATGAAAATGGCTAATGGCGAGATTGTTGAATCATTTGTTGTACCAGTTCATCCACACACCGTACTGGCACCCGAACAAAATGAAGGTTGGGGAAGATTAAGAAAAGCATATGATGATGCTGCAAAAATTATCCAAGATAGTGGTGCAGATTTATTAATCATTTATTCTACTACTTGGCCAAGTATTATTGGTCACCAAATCATTTCAGATCCAAATCCTGAATGGGTGATGGTAGATCATGACTTCCATGAATTAGGTTCAATTCATTACTCATTCAATATTGATGTTGAATTCGCCGAGCAATGGAATGCAGAAAATAAATCACGTGGATTGCAAAGTCGATGTGTAAACTACCACGGTTTTCCGATTGATGTCGGTTCAGTAGTTGCACTAACTCTGCTTAATCCAGATAATAAAATACCGGCAATTATCGTTTCATCTAATGTCTATGCTGATAGGAGTGAAACTACTGTCCTAGCCAAGGCATGCCGAGATTTAGTCAAAAGAACTGGACGAAAAGCTGTAGCAATTACTGCAATGTCCCTTTCTAACCGAATGTTTACTGAACACATAGACCCTAAAGATGACCGTATTCATTCTTTGAAAGATGATGAATGGAATCAAAAGATATTGGAATTTTTATCTGAAGGTAGGCTTGAGGATGTTGGCCAACTCTCAAGAACAATTCAGCAACAGATACGTGTTCAGAAAGTAGTTAATTTCAAGCCGATGTGGTGGTTATCTGCAATGAATGATAATCGAAACAATCTAACTGGTAAAGTTCTAGCATATGAGGGAATACATGGCGCAGGTTGCGCTGTAGTAAATCTCAACCCTACGCCCTCTGGTTTTGGTGACAAAGAATATGATGAAGATGATGTTGAAATTTTTACCGGAGAAAGGGGCGTCTTAGATTCTAATGTAGAACAAGAAAGTAAGGTGGAAACATCTGAAGGACCTGCTTTATGGGAGCCAACTAAAGCTGAAGGTTCTGTCAATACAGATGCTGCACCAAAACCTGTTGGCGCATATCCGCATGCAAGAAGAGTTGGTGATTTGATTTACTTATCAGGAGTCGGTCCAAGGCAGCCTGGAACTAATGAGATACCTGGCGGACCAATTCATGACAATAGTGGGAAACCTCTCAACTATGACATAAAAGAACAAACTCATGCCGTGGTAAACAACATCGCTAGAATTCTCGAAGAAGCCGGTTCTTCACTTGACAAAGTTCTCGATGTAACTTCTTTTTTAGTAGACATGGATCGTGACTTTCAGGGCTACAATGAAGTTTGGGCAGAAACATTAGGCAAAGTAGGACCAACAAGAACTACCTTAGCAATAAGGGCTCTACCAACGCCAATTGCAGTCGAGATGAAGGTTATCGCCAGTGTTTGAATAACCGGATTTCGTACATAATCATTAGATTTCTTTAGTAATCAATAACTACCTTCGGTTGTTACCAACAAATATTGATAGGTATTTGGTACAAATACGGTAAATGCGAGAGGTGGTGAGGTTTCATGGACATAAAATCAACTGCAGACAAATTGCTGAAGGGTGATCTTTCGGGCGTTGTTTCGGATGTTAAATCAACAATCAAAAGATCATTAACCCTAGTAGGAGTAATAATCGTCACTGTAGCAGCAAGTATTGGCTCTGGGTTATTCGTCCTTCCATCCTTTGCTGCAGATGTAATGGGTCCTGGAATTTGGTTGGCGTTTTTGTTGGCAGGAATCGTGTTTTTGCCTGGGGCTTTATCCAAATCTGAATTAGCATCTGCAATGCCTAGTAATGGTGGTGCATATGTATACCTCGAACGGTCTTTCGGACCAATTATTGGAACGATTAGCGGATTAGGGTTATGGGCTTCATTTCTACTGAAATCCGCCTTTGCATTGATTGGTTTTTCCGCTTACATGTATGCTGTAACAAATTATCTTGACATAACTACCAACACCACGTTTGTAATTATGTCTGCACTAGCATTGATTACTATACTCAATATCTTTGGAATTAAGAAAGTCAAAGCGTTTCAAACACCAATCTTAGCATTAACTACAATATTGATTCTAGTCATATGTGTCATCCAATTATTCGACGCAAGTTTTGATTTTTCTCGGCCAATTGACGGAGCATTTGATGTTTCAAGAGATGACCCAGTATTGGTGGCAGAGGCTGCTGCGTTAGTCTTTGTAGCATATGCAGGAATATACAAAGCAGGGGCTTTGGGTGGTGAAGTTAAGGATCCCAAAAAGAATCTACCTGCTGGTATGCTGTTATCTCTACTACTGATCACTTTGCTATATGTGGTTGTTACATTCATTATGATGGGAGCAGTAGAAGGTGAATGGTGGGTTAATTCAGATGGTAGCCCAAGAGAAGACCCTATCTTTGCCTTCGTAGATGCTGTAGCATCAACTAAAGTTGGCATTGCTATGGCTCTATTAGCGTTTCTTACAATGATTTCAGGTGCTTTATCTGGATTATTAGCTGCATCAAGATTCCTGTTTGCCATGGCTAAAGATTGTCTTTTACCAAATAATTTAGGTGACACAAATGAGAAATTTGGCACACCTCATTGGTCGATTATCATTACTGGAGTTGCAATGGGAATTTGTATCCTAACATTACCAGTAAAGGATGTTGCCAAATTAGCTTCAGGCTTCCAAATTATGGTCATTGTAGCCCTGAATGCTTGTGTGATTGTTTTAAGAAAAGATAATCAAAAACACGAATGGTACCAACCAGAATTTAAGTCACCGTTGTACCCATTTGTTCAGATTTTTGGCATAATCGCAGGTGGAACTCTAGTCTACTTGATGGGTTCTAAAGCCATAATTGGAGCAGTTGCAGCCATAGTTCTTGGGCTTTCAACCTACAAAATATATGGTGAAAAGAACTACAATTCTTTAGAGAATAAAAGTTTAGAATCTCAATGAACTTCTAATCAATTCACGATACTCTAGTCCATGAACCATCTGGACCGACATTCCAATATTGAATTTCACTACTGACATCAACGTACCAACCACTGGCACCTTGTTGACTAGCATCTATTGCTTGCATAACTCCTAATCTTCCAGCTTCAACTGCCAATCTAGTCTTCTCTTGAGGTGATAGCGTAGGTACCATATTGGTATTCTGAACAGATGGTGGTGGTTGAGCAACTACTGCCGCTTTGGGCTCTTCTTCAGAATACTCTTCGTCTTCTTCATCATCATAGTAGTCTTCGTCATCATATTCGTCATCGTCAAACCAATCTCCATCTTCTGGCTCATAATTTGCTCTACGCACCAATACTACCATAGTAGTCAAAATCAAACCAAGCAATACCGCTGCAATTGTCATAGCAGTATTTGTTGAACCAATTGCTCCTCCAAGTAAAACAGATTCTACATCAAAGAAGGCTTGAGTAACTAAACCATTCCAAGTAATACTGCAAGAACGGTCTAATCCAGATTTTGAAATTTCTAATTCCCAAGTATCAGATGTAATAAATTTGTCAGGACCGGAAGTACAACTAATGGTTGTGTTTTCAGGCTCAACTGATACCTTGTTATTGTTAATATCTACACCATATACTCGCAATAAAGCGATGTCCCCTTGCTTGTAATCCTTACTCTCTATTTCGCCAAAGAGTTGTACTGCTTGACCGGGATTAACTATCAATGGAATAGTATGATCTGCATCATCTTGGAAAAATGTCAAACTATACTCTCCTGATACATTACCAGTAAAAGTCCAGTATCCTCTACCAGCAATAGATGGAACAAATTCACCAATAGTTGAATTTAGATTTGTTGATACTGTTTCTGCTGGAGCAAGATTATTTCTTGAATCAGAAATTTGGATAAAAATATCTGATTCTACTCCCGATTCAACTACAAAGCCGGACTCTTGATTGGTAATTATTTGCCTAGCTTCACCTGCAGAAACTGTTAGAGAGACTACAGAAAATACTCCCGCAGCATTAGCTTGTATCTCATGACTGCCAATAGTTGTTGGAATCCAATTATAATTCAGTAATGACATGCTCAATGTTTGATCTTCGCCATCGATTGTCCAATTAACAAATATGTCACTAAGTTGATTGCCATAAGAATCAAAGAAACGGGGATTCAAATCAAATGGGACGTCAATAGGAATCTTTTGACCTTGCCCATTCAATTCAATCACAGCTAGTTCTCCAAAACCTACTTGCTCAATAGATTGAGATTCGAATAAAATACCAGATGCCTCATCAAACCAACTTCCTCTAACCGCAAATGCTCCAACTGAATCAGGAATTAAAATGTAGTAATCTTGTTGTGAGACTAATGTTGACTGATTACCAATCAATACCTCGATTGAACCATTAACATTCCACGAATTACCTGCTAAGTCATAGGCTTGAACTACAACTGTTGACTGTTGTCCAACAGCAAGATTTTGAGGAGTCATTTTTATTCTTGTATCTATTGCAAGACCGTGGTCAACTGTTACTGAAGTTGTTGAAATAATACCTGAGTCATCCACAGTGATAGTATGAACTCCCATAGTCATAGGAGTCCAATACACTCTACCATTTTCTTGACTTAATGTACCAGAACTAACAGTGAAATTAGTAATTGGTGGAGTAATTAATCCAGAGAATCCAAGGGTGTCTGTACGGAAAGAAGCGAGTTCATACATCTCACCAGCATAATACACATCATCACTAGGTATAATTGCCAATGAAGAGGCTGTAGCATCAGCAGGTACTACCCTTATTGTACCAGTACCTGATACAGGTCCTGCAGAAACAGTAACATTCCACATTCCTGGATGTGACGCATAGTAGTAACCTGTGTTGTTAATACTACCATTCTCAACAAACCATAATTGTGGACCTGCAAGATTTGGATCCATAGAATAGCCATTAGCATCAACCAAATTTGGCTCTAACTGTAATTGCGAACCACTTCTAACTAATATCTCATTGCCAAAAAGGAATTCATAAGGTGAACCTGCAACAACTTCAACCGTTGATGTAGCCTCCATCTGATATAATCTAGCAGTCAGGTGATAAGTTCCAATATCAAGTGGAATCCACACAGGATTGCCTTGACCAAAGTACTCTCCATCAATACTCCACGCTGCTTGGTCAGTTGGATTTGGATTTCCTCTCGCATCTAGTAAATTTGCCGTAAGAATATTGTTTTGTAGAACTTGCCCAGTAGCAATTGAAATTTCAAGAGATTGTCCAATACCAGGATTAACAGTGATGTTAAACTCGTCCGTCAAATTAGTGTGCCTTGCTTGTATGGTAATAACTCCCGAATTCCATGGATAGAAAGTACCTTCATCGGTAATTGTACCATTAGTAGAAGACCATATTATGTCACCAGCAACTTCACTATTTACCGAATCATATAATTTAGCTGAAAAAGTCACTACTTCATCTGCACTCATAATATATGTCGGCGAAGAAATTTGAATTCTTACTGGAGAACTACTTGGCATAATTGTAGAATTATTTTCAGATAAATGGTCACTATCGACATCGACTGGCATCGTACTGAGTAGCATCAATACGATGATAGATATCGGTAGTAGTTTTCTAAGCACATTTACACATCCTATTACTCAGTCCATTCAATCCAATTATCAGATTCTACCTCGCGATAATACCAAACGCCATCTTCACTTTGACCCCATTCTGTACCGTCTTCTTCAACACGATAATCAGCCATCCAACTTGTATCTTCTTCCTCAACTTCTTCCTCAACTTCTTCAACTTCTTGTTGAGTCTCAGTTTCTGGTGGCTGAGGTGGTGGAGTTGGAACTGTTGGCGCTTGACTAATTCTTGGTTGAGAGAAATCCTTTGAAATTGATTCTTCATCATCGCTATAATAGTCTTCATCATCTTCATCATCATAATAATCTTCATCACCACGAACAAGTCGAATTACGAAGACGAGTAAAGCGACCGCAATCAGACCGAGTAAGCCTGCTCCAACATAATAAAGTGGACCACCAGCAGCAAAGAATCCTGCTAGATTCCCTTCAACATTGTAAATGAATGTCTCTGTAATTGAACCAATTACTATTGTAGCCGAATGTTCTCCTTCATCAAGAGTTTCTAATTCCCAAACTCCGTTACCCAAATACTTGACTTTTCCTCTGTCAGTAGTATCAATTCTTGCGGAATCAGGCACAGAAATTCTATTCCAATACTCATCATAAGCTTCAACTTCAACTGTTATAGATTCTAATTGTTCTAACTCAGTAGTACTAATATTACTCTTGATATTCTTAACAATACTCAATGGGAATACTTCGACATAAACTGATGAAGACAGAGTCAGATACTCTGCAGTCAATGTGTAGTTACCAGCAGACCTGCCGTTAAACTGGTACTCTGCTTCGGCATCAGTGGCATTGATGTTGTATGAAGGACCGTTATTTTCCAACCAAACTACAAGTTGAGGGAATTGATTACCGTCTGAGTCGGTTCCAGTAACCAGTAAATCAACGAAATTACCAGCATCTTGAGTTGTCACTGACTGTTCTAATGTCAGAGATACTGGCACGCCATGACTCACTGTAACATCAAAATTAGCAGTCAAATTAAAGCCTCTATCATTTATCATAAAGGCAGTAATTTTCCAATCTCCGACTTCAGTAGCATGCCAGATAAGTGCATTTTGCAACATGTGATCTGAAATATCCTCAGAATTCCCCGCTTCTAAATCATGTAGAATCCATGTTGGTTGCATATCAGTAATCTGATTTAGATTTGTATCACTTGTAGTGAAGCTGAATTGAATAAATTCATCAGCAGTTATTTCATATGAACCAACGGAACTGAATTCAACTCCACTGCTATCAATTGAATCTACCACAAAATTTTCCACGTCTCCAACTGACACATAAACAACAAAATTATCGGAAATAACTACATCTAATTCTGTATGTTCAACATAAATTGTATATGGTGTAGAAGAAGACATAGTTGGTGAGAAAGTTATTTCTTGTGAATAATTACTACTCAAGACACTTTCATCGGCGAAATTGGGATGGAAGAATGACCAATTACCATCAATAAGCCATTGATTGCCGTTGGAATCTAAAGCTTTAATCGAAGCAGATATTTGCTCATCTGCAGTTATCAAGAATACGTCACCGTTGGAGACTTCATCATAGATCAAAATGTCCATTTGGCTTATTTTACCCCTAGTCACGAATACTTGAATTGTTTCAGTAGAACCTTGATAGGATGCTGAAATCGATTTGGTACCTTGTAGAGTTGGTACCCATGATGCTGGCAGACCTGTTACAACTTGACCATCGGCAACCGAAGTCCAGTTTTCAATCGGTAAAATAACCGCTAATCTATTACCTCTAACATCTATTCTTGTTGTGTTCAAATATAGAATTTCATCAGCTGATATTGAAGATGAAGACGCTTCAAGTTCGAATGATGCAAAAGCCCCATGAGTCACGTCTACAACTATACTATCTGTCAAACTATTTTCTGATACAAAACTAATCGTCGATTGACCAACTAAATTACCAGTATATTCACCGATTAATACTTCAGTGCTTGGTGGAGATGTATGAGGAGTTGGCGTACTTAATTCAATGATTTCACCATCGTTAACACTTAATGTATAATCTCCTACATCATCAAACCAAACTATATTTGAAAATTGATCAAAAGCAGATCCATAAATATTGCAACTAGTATCAGCATGAATTGTATCAACACACCCTGACAATTCTACAAGTACTGGCACTCCAGGTAAAACCTCAATTTGAAGAGTCTCTTGTAATGTGTTTGACGAACCAACCCATTCAGCAGTCACTGTATGAATTCCCGCAGAATAAGGTGAAAATAGTCCGCTAGAATCTATTGAACCATTGCTTGAGAAAAAGGAAATTACTTCATTGGTGACTAAGTTTCCAAACTGATCTACTGCATATGCAGATACCTGTAATGTATCATCCGCTGTTATTGTTGCAAAGTTTACATCCGAAGTTTGATTTAGAGATGCAAAAATTTGCATTGGCATTCCTGGTTCAATCATGATTGCATAATCTGTACAAATTATACCATAACAGGCTGAAACTACTTGCATTCCAGAAATAGAAGGAGATAAAACCGCACTTGACGGCCCACTTGAAGCAATTGTCCCAGTAGTAGAACTCCATTCTATTTGTGCGCCGACTGGGATGCCGCCAACAATTGATTGACCATTTGAATCAAATGATTGAACATCAAATGAATAAGAATTGTCTGCATTGAAATTTACATTTTGCGAAGTTATATTTAATGTTGAAACATTGGTATGAGTGACACCCCAATCAGGTCTAAACCTAATATCAGGGTGATCGCTTGAATAAACAGAAACAAATCCATCAAAGTTTCCTCCTGAACTAACAGGAGTACCTCTGATTAAGAAAGTAAACACATCTCCTATTGATTGACCAAATTGTCCAACATCAAACGTAAATACGGCATCAGGTGAAGTATAAGTCTTAACATCAATTGGTTGTGAAACAAAATCTATTCCTGCCTGTGGGCCAGGGTTAATACCGGTATTGTTCCATGTAAGCGTCATTTCATCCCAGCTAGAGTACAAAAATTCGTGAACTGAAAATTCAATTTGATAAGCACCACCTGTTAAGTCCCAATTATCTACATTTAAGGTAAGCGAAATAGAATGTATATTCTGTTCATTTCCATCGAGAGGCAACTGGCTTGAATCCAGTGAAATAATCATATCACAAACCGAATTTACTATATTTCCACAACCTCCTCCGATTTGTAAATAACTTTCTACTCCAAAATTAGAATCTATTGCAGCATCTGATATTGAAGTATCTCTAACATTTATGTGATTAAATTCATTAATTTCACTTGAATCGGTTAAAAGATAAGTGAAAGTGCCGTCTTGGTTATCAGATTGGATAGGATTACCCATTCCAAACACCCATCTTGGAGATGGTGGTCCTGGGATAGACTGGTTGAAACCTTGTACCCACCATTCGTATACCTCTCCTGCGTCAAACATTGTACTGCTGAACTGATTTCCAACAATTTCACTGTCATATTTTGAATCAAATACAGATATACCTGAGTTATTTTTTATGAAAACCTTGTATGAATTTGCTGATGGTAAAGGATTCCATTCCAAGATAACGGATTGAGTACTAGATACAATACCTCCATTAACATCATACAGAATTTCTCCATCTACTGGAGAAACCAAGGAGGTTTGACTCGGGGGTAAATAACCATCCAAATTTTCAATATAAGTTAGATTAATAGTCGGTTTCAAACCACTAGTAGTCTCTGAAGAATGGAATTGGATAAAATTACTAGTTGGAGATACGATAACAAGTTTAAACGAAATAGTACGATTTTGAGTAAAGAAATTATTCTGCCCAAGAGTAGTTATGTCCCAATTAGCGACATTACCAGTATTACCCGTTATTGTGGTTCTAGTGATTTCATTAGATGAACAGGGTGGCAGATTGGTTGATGATATTGTATCTTCCTCGAACCCATCACAAGCAAAAATCGCCACGGACAGTGGTAATTGAGTCAATGGATTAGAAATTAAATCTAATTCAAATACCATTGAAATAGGTGTTGTAGTTGGTACAAAATATAATTCAGAAAGATCATATTCGAAATAAGCATCTAGATTGCCACCAGTAAAAGGATCCGTTCCTAAACTGATATTGGTTGAACTTCCAAAGTTCTGTGAAGAAGAAGAATCTGTTGTTGCATCATATACAGGTGGCAAGTATCCCGTATTTTCAAATATTGAACCCCTTGAAATATCAACGGTATAATTGTCAAAGCCATCATTAGTTGTTTGATTAGCAGGAACTCTATATTGGAAAACAGGTGAATAATGTCCAATTCTGTGGTCTTGATCTACTCTAACTCGCCAATACTGCCATTCATCGCCTACATTATCAAAAATTTCAGAACTATTTGTGTAATTGAAAATATTTTGACTAGAATCCCATGTGTAATCAGCTAAAACTTCTTCGCTAGATACACAATTTAGCCATCTAATCTCGCTTCCATGGCAAATATTGATTGAGGTATAATTTGAAATTTGAGGTGCTGCTTCAAAAGCAATGTATTCAGTACCGAATAGAGCTGGTGATGATTCATTCCATAGTGTAGTGCCATTGTTTGGATATAGTTGTGAGGTAGTAGGTGGTAACCAAGTACTGCTTGTTCTGTACGTAAGAGTCAAATTAGGCCTTAGGCTAATGTTTGAATTTTCACTATCGCCAAATATGAAATTCCCTTCTACGACGCCGGTGGAAGAATTGAAAATCTCTGGTTGTAACAAGATAGATGCTACACTCAAATTTGATTCAAGTGTAAGTTGTAGAATTCTAGTGACATTCCATGTGTATTCTCCAATTGAATCAACATAAACCATTGAGTCAGGTAAATCAGAATCTGCACCCCTCAATGCGCCACTATTAATCCATGGTGAACCAGTAGTCGAGTTATCCCATGTAGAGTTTTCATCCCAATAAGTTAACAATCGAGATGCAGAAATATCAACACCTCCTGAACCATTCAAGGAAGTTAGGGTTAGTTTAGCATCTAAAATTTCGATTGTACTGGGTAAAGCGATTCTAGATAGATTAAAACTTACTATCGAGGTTGTAGATGATAGATTACTATTGGCAATCGTACTATTACCAATCATCAACCCAAGAGAATTATTACTTTGCGATGGGTTTCCTTCATCCAAAAAGACATCTTCTGTTGCAGATGGATAGTTAGTTAGCGGAAAAATTGAACCATCTTGAATATAAATTGAGGCATCGGTTTGATTAATTTCTTGACTCATTATATTTGGTATAAAGTAAGATGAAACGTTACTAATTTTGCCGAGCATATCATTCTCTACTGGTTGAACATACCAATTTATTGAATTATCAAAATCAATATCCAAGTCAGGTGTAAATGACAAGGTAGCCAAGTCGAAAAGTTCAGGATTTAATCTCGAATCAAACATCATTGTACCACCCATATCGTCGTTAGGATCTAATTGATAGAATATCCTCCAAGCATCAGGATTTGAGACAGATGTTTGTGGCATTGACCACATGTAAGTTGGTCTAACCTCTGGTAGAACTGCATGTGAAGTCTGATTAAAGTAAATCTGTCCATTCATTGGAGAAGTAGTAAAAGGCTGTTCTAATGGTATATCTCTTTGACCAGTGACCCAAGTAAAGTTAACTTTGGGTTTTTGAGTTAAAGCATCTGATGAGTAAAAATATACTAATTCGCCAAGTTGAGTATTATTTGAGTAAATCATCAACGACAGAGAAGTTCTTCCTTCAGACAGAGCTGTTTGAACTAGTTGAGTAATGTTCCAGTTCATTTGGCCTATTTGAGAAATCTGTAAATCTAAAGGTGATGAAATATCTTGGCCAATACCTCTCCCACCTAATTCACTCCAATTGTGAGTTGAATTAAACCTCAATCCATTAGCATTGGAATCCCAGGGCTGCAATACTTCTCTTATTGCAAGTGTAACTCCTGATTGTGATGCAGGTGTTGCCTCTAGGGCAATACTAGCGTCAATTAATGATGCATTATCTGGTTGCATGCCCAATGGTAAAGGAACACTAATCAATATTGAGGAGTTTTTTCCTGTAGGGTATTTACCTACATTCAATACTTGATCTTGAATACCATTGTATAGTTCTGTATCGTTATCATCTGTAATTTGCAAATCAACAAATGATGGATAGTTTTGATTCGAAAATGTGCTTCCTTGATAAAATTCAGTAGTAAATTGTTCGTTTGTAATTTGATTGTAATTTAAATCAGGTAGATAAAAAGTAAATGCTTGTGACCATTCTCCTAATTGGAATGTATTAGATAACCCTCTAACTCTCCAATGCCAGCTTTTCCCGTTGTCTAAAGAAGACTGCAATTCATATTCATTGCCTGAAATGTCAAACCCTGGATCATTCCAAGATGAAATTGCGCGCTTGTCGATGGAGTCAAAAGTATTTGTTGAATCAATTTCAATAGCCCAGCCAACTATTTGCATAGGATTATTGTGATTCCACGATAACTCCACATCTAAATTGGATTCTAAGGTTGAATTATTCTTGAAATACCATTCACCTTCAGCCGGACTTTGCGCACTTGGAGGGGTAGGTTTCTGATTGGAACCTAAGGTGAAAATTATTTCTAATTGTGGTTGATCTTCAGATACTGAGCTTAGGGGTGATTTGAATAGGGCTGTAGAACCATAATGACCCGGCATTATTTCAAACATGAAATTAAGATTTTTACCATCTCTCATCGAATTTTGTACAGCACTAGTGACATTCCAAACAGTACAACAATTTGCTGCCACAGATGTACTGCTCAACATATTAACTCTATCTAAAGTCCCCGTTGCACCAGGAGAATCCCATTGAACGCCGCTAGATGACTCAAGCCAAGTGACTTCTTGATCATCCCAATCATCTAATGCTAATTCCCATACTCCAATATCTGGTGAATTCGTTGATGAGTGCGTAGTCATGGATAGATTTGATGAAATTACAGCATAACCTGAAGGTAAAAGATAACTTTGTAAATTCAGCCCCAAAAGAGCATTATATTTTCCGAGCGACATTGTATCTGAAACATACATGTAAGGATAACCATAACTATTGGTATTAGGAGAGTTACTAGATATTGAACTAAATTTATATCCAGGTATTGAATTTGCTCCGGGATCAAGAGAATTATTGATAGTGAATCTAAACATATCACCGCCAAGCCACTCAGACTCTAGCGTTGAAATAAAGAAAGAAGAGGTATTCCAATCTCCAATTCTTCCATCACTGTCAATATGTTTTATTCTCCAATGATAAATTTCTCCTTTAGATAATTGATTTGCTGCAGTGAATGTATAATTTTGCAAAGATGTGTAAGATGTTAATGATAGAGTTCTGCTATCTAAATCTAAGATTATATCTCTAAAAAGTTCATCATTAGAAACTTGTAAAATATAATCTCTAAATGTAGCATCAGATGATTCCCATTCTAATTCTGGAGTTATGTCACCGCTTAAATTATCATTATTAATGTCCCAAACAGGTTCTGTATTAACTGGGAAATTCATTTCAACGTCTGGAATTGATTGGTTAGCAGTCCAAGCATAAGTCAAACTTATTTTCGGACCATTTCCTGAAGCACCTTGGAATTCAGAAGATGCAAACTTTATCTCTTCGAGTTGCGATGAAGATTGACCTGGTAAAAATCCTGTCAAAGCATAACTTAGAGGTTCACTTGATGAGTCATCTAGAAGTTTTTGTATAGAATTTTGAACATCTAGATTAAATAAATCCGATATAGAATTAGAATCAATATTTGATACTTCAGATGATTGTATTTGATTTAGGCCACCATCTGTCCATGATTGACCAATACGGCCATAATTCCAAGTCGCCTCTGAATCCAACCATATTGTGTGATCAATTGGATGGAGCGAAAGCATTGGCCCAGGAGTGGAAACTGTTTGCCTTTCCAAATCTAATGATGCGGATAATATCGTTGCATTGGTGTGAATCCCAAGTAAATTGAAATTAACTTTAAGCAAGCTGATTTTATTTTGGCTAACATCATTAGAAACGTAAAGATATTGATCATCTCCATGTCCTTGAATTGCTCCTGAGTCAACATAAGTATCTTCAAATAAATCATAATTTAATAAATTGAAATCATTTTGTCCTAAATTTATTGTTGCGGTGCCATCATTATTGTTCACTGTGTTGTAGTCTGGCAACAACATATGACCTTCAGACCAATCAGAAATACTCGAATTGTTATCCATTGATCTAACCCTGTAATGAATGATTGAACCCAATGGAAATGACTCTGAAATAGGAATGTTGTATGAACCACTAGATCCTGTGATTGAAAATTGATTATTTTGTGTAGAGTAAACCCATGACAAATCTGAGGCATTTCTAAATTCACTTGACAATGAAAATTGAAATTCTACATTTGAACCTACTAGGTTATCAAAACCTATTGTAGGGTTTGTATCAGCTGCCATAATAAAATCATCTTTCATTAATGGAGAACCACTAGTGACGAAGTTTTGTTCTACTGAGCCGCCATCACCATGAACCCCTAATGAATGTGAAATAATTAATTCCGGTTGGTAAGATGCTGTAGCATTATTTGATTTTGCACACGCCATTTGGCCACCAAGTCCAGAAACAATAATGTCGAATTTATTTCTTCCAAGGTCTAAACTAGTTTGAATCAATTTGGTTACATTAAGTGTGTACTGATAAGTATTCGAAGAAATAATTGAACTCTGTGATGGCAAATCCCAGTCCTTTCGATCATAATCACCATCTACGCCTGCTTCTTGCCATAGAATGGAATTTGTAATGTGATTCCATGTTACCTCTGATGGTACAAAGTTTGCGATAATAGTTGCAGGATAAAGAACAGGTATTCCGCTTGGTGACTGTTGATAATTGATGTCACAGGTAAGCACAAGTTGTGCATCCAAGACAAGGTCAGTTGATTTACTCAAGTTATTTGCGAACCTGTATAATGACCTTTCCTCATTACCTACAGCATCAATTCCGACATTATTTTCAGAATTACTAATAAGATTTAAATTTGGAAATTGTGATGAGATATGCACTTCTGAATTTGGCGAGTAAGAATAGATGGAGTATGAAGGATTATTTTCATTCAATTCTAATTTATAGTCATTTTCAGCAACCAAAATTTCGCTAAAAATAAACAAAAAAACTATGAAAATCGCAGTTAATGCTCGACGTTTTTCGGACGCGTACGGCATGGGACTCATCACCGAGACATAGTCTCCTTTTACTGTCTTTTCCCTTGATTGTATTTGTATATTAAGAGAAGTGAGAATTTAGTAGATAAAATATAGCGCTTTTAATCATAATGTTGAAGGGCGTTCGCCAACTTCATAGGCCTATGAGCGAGTTATGGGTTGAGAAACATAGACCTCGCTCTGTCAGTGAGATAAGAGGACAACCAGCAGTAGTCCAACGTTTGACTATTTATGCAGAGAAAAACCAGTTTCCTCACCTCCTTTTTGCCGGCCCTCCTGGGACTGGAAAAACCACTGCTGCCATGGCATTAACCAAGGATGTTTTCGGAGAAAATTACAGAGAAAATTTGCTAGAAATGAATGCATCTGACGAACGAAAACTTGAGAGTATTAGAACTAAAGTCAAGCAATTTGCTCGTACTAGCCCTTATGGCGGTGCTGCCTTCAAGATTATATTTCTTGACGAGGCTGATGCATTAACTAATGATGCGCAAGGTGCTCTTAGAAGAATCATGGAGCAATATGCTGAAACTTGTCGATTCATTCTTTCTTGTAATTATTCCTCTAAAATAATTGAACCAATTCAATCTCGATGTGCAGTATTTAGATTTAGACCTCTGGCAGATTCAGATGTCAATCAACAAGTTCACCATGTTGCTAAAATTGAGAAGGTGAATCTTGATGATGATGCCGCTGAAGCGCTAACAAGAATCAGTCAAGGAGATTTACGAAAGGCACTAACTGCTCTGCAAGTATCAGCGGCTCTAAGTAGCGATGTTACACGTGAATTGATCTATGAAACTTCTGCAACAGCACCTCCCGAAAGTCTACATCAATATCTCAAAGCATGTCGTGATGATGGTTTCCATTCTGCTAGAAGAAGGCTTAGGGAATTACTTGACAAATACGGACTTGCAGGAACAGATTTTGTCAACCAACTTCACCGTGAATTATACTCTGCTGATTTTCTAAGCGAAGAATCCAAACTTGATTTGACAGAATGGATGGCAGAGGTCGACTATAGATTAGTTGAAGGTGGAGGGGAGCAAATCCAGTTAGATGCATTAACTGCAAGATTAGTAACTCATCTCAAACAATAATCACTTTCACTTTCACCTTACCCGTTAGAAAAATTGACTACTACCTCAAACCTTTCATTTGAATTGATGGGTACTGATGGATTACTAAATGCACTATGCTGGACGCCGCTTGCTGGGCCAATAAGAGCTATTCGTAAGCAAAGAATAAACAGAATTTCAAGAGAGAATTATGACAAAAGAAAAATTGATTCAATAATCAATCAAATTGTCTCAAATCACGGCGATTTGTTATTATGAGTCACTCGGCTCAACCGCTTCTACGACCACAAGTTTCCAATTATACTCTCGCTCGTTTTCCCAAGGATCGCCATCCTCTTTGATCGTGACTAGAATATCATGAGTGCCAACTGCTAAATCTGTACCGAGATTAATAGCAAATGGTTGATCTTTTTCATGAGGTACTAAATTAGGTGCAGAAGAATTATCGGTTTTGGTCCCATTAGCAATTCTATCAGAATTATTTGCCCAAAAATATTGATCACTATTCAATTCGGTTACAACTGACTGGTGAGTTAATTCAACAATTACCTCTGCACCATCAGAATTGACATTATCTGCCAATGCGAACAATAGCCACACATCGCCATCTAATCTGCCATCGTTGTCAACTACCCATTCGATGGTTCCATCTTTGCTCGAATCTTCATTGAACAATAACATTTCACCATCATCAGTAGCTATGGCCCAATGGCTAGCAAGTTTAGGGGCAACAATATCTCCCATTGGCGGATTGACCAACAAGAATGACATCGCTAAGAAAGTAAATGTGTGCAAGAATCCAGCCTTAAACCATGTACCCTTACCATAAAACTCTTGAAATGATTTTGGCATAACCATTCTATGAATTTGTGGAATCAATATTATTGCACTAAGTGGCATTAAATAAAGAATATCTGACTTTTCTGGCGAAGTATTTGGCATCAAAACATAACGCATCATTACTGTGACAAGAATAGAAAAACTGATTACTAGCCACATCGAAGCAGTGTCAGCCTTTTCTTTTTTCACGTGTTTTACTGGGTCGAATGGTTCAATCCCTAAATTAGGACCGCTCCTTCTGACCTTCCTTTCCTCGCTAGCAGCACCGGCACGCTGTTTACGCTCTGCTGCAGCAGCAGCCATCGCTGTTTGGAGGTCGACCATGACCATTGGGAAAACTGAGAGTGCATGAATGCTACGGATGAAATATACCATTGATTTCGGTATTTTACCACCATCTTTCATCCGCATTATTCAAAGAGTGTATCCTTCACGACAGAATAAGCCGGGGTGGCGTAGTTGGTAGCGCGTCGGACTCATAGGGCAGCCTACAAGGCATTCGTATGACGTGCAACCCTTGCGGTGTCTGAGACATCCGAAGGTCGCGGGTTCAAGCCCCGCTCCCGGCACCAATGTTGATTGAATAGTTTAATTCTAGAAATTTAAATCAATTTCGATTCACTAAATAGAGATACTTATATCCGTCTTTTGACTCCTTTACAACATACAGTCAAAATCTGATTGATGGTGGCCTCAACTATGACTATACTGCTAAAAATGGAAAACCTAGAACGACATTATGAAACTCCTGCAGGAATAGTAAAAGCCCTTGATGGAGTAACGTTTGAAATTAAACAAGGTGAAAGGGTAATTTTGTTAGGACCTTCTGGTTCTGGTAAAACGACATTACTCAATTGTCTGTCGTCTTTGGATAGCCCAACAAGTGGCAATTACACCTTCAAAGATAAACAAGTGCCGAGAAATCATTCAGAAAAAATGACCTCTTTTCGAAGAGAGAACATTGGTTATGTATTCCAGTTTTTCAATTTATTACAGGACTTAACGGTACTAGAAAATATCCTTCTTATTCAAGAGTTGTCTGGCAAAAAAGATCACGCAAGAGCCTTGGAGTTACTCAAGTTGGTAGGTTTAGAAGCCGAAGTAGACCGCTTTCCAGGTGAAATTAGTGGTGGACAACAACAACGTGTCGCAATTGCTAGAAGTATTGCCAAACGACCAAATCTTTTGTTAGGAGATGAGCTTACAGGAAATCTAGATACAGAAACTTCTCAAAAAGTAATGACTGCACTAGTAAGAGCGTGCAAGGAAGAAAATATCACCTCCGTATTTGTTACTCATGATGAAGGTCTTGTTCGCTACGCAACAAGAGTCATACGTATTGATAGCGGCAAAATAGTCTCTGATGAATCAGTTAACAGTGAAGTAGAGTGATGTGAGCACATGTCCGCCTTACTCAATAAAAGATTGGCAAGAAGCCTATGGCGGACTAAACTTCGCCTATTTGCCGTGATATTCATGGTCTCTGTTGGAGTATTTGCCGGCCTAACTTTTGGTGGCTATTCTCACAACTTAGATAGCATGTATGAAACAATGCACAAGGATGATGATACCGGGGCAAATTTAGCTGATTTATGGATTGACAATCGTACTACAACTTGGAGTGCGAATCAAGTTGCAGATTTTTGCGACAACCTAGAGTCGTCTTGGAATTACGAAGAATTTAGTCTGGATTCTTGTGAAGGTAGAAACATAATTCCTGGTGCTATGTTTTTCGACAATAATGGTAATGAAGAGATCATCAATTCATTGTGGCACAGCATCTCAGAAGATTCGAATGCTGATAGAATTTGGATGCCTGAGGGGCACGCAGATGGCCGTCTAGCTATTACTGCTGATGAAATAGTAATTGATGCTCATGTAATGGAGCCGCTTGACCTTGAAATTGGCGATAATGTAACAATAGGGGCTGGCTCATCAAGTGCTGATTTTACCATAGTGGGATATGGATTTCATCCAGTTCATGTCTTTATGGCACCTGAAGGAACAGCATTCCCTCCTGAGGCTGGTGAGTATGTTGTAGGCTATCTTAGCCAGCTAGGCATGGCTAGGCTCACAGGGGAAGAAATCGGTTCGAGCAATACTATTCTACTCGATGTTGAAGGGACTCCATCGTTTGATTTTCCAGACACAAATGAATACGAGGGTGAGGAAATTGACGTCATTAAATCAATGGTCGATGAATCTTTGAATGTTAGCGAATTAGATGCTCGAGTTAGAGATAGAGGTCAAAATGAGCAGGTAGAGATAATGCGTCAAGACTTAGAAGCATCAAAACGCATGGCGACTCCTTTCACAATAATGATTGCAGCCATCGCATCAATTACCATTATTCTAAGTCTACAGAGGCTTGTACAGAGTCAAGCAAAAGAAATCGCGGTGCTTAGAACTTTAGGAGTCAAACGTCAATCACTACTGACCGGTTACCTCTATACGCCAATAATCATCGGCTCTATTGGGTGTATTCTAGGTTGCTTAATGGGACCTTTTGGCATGAATGGAATGTTAGATTTCTATCAGCAAATAATTGGAGTTCCAATAATTGTTAGGGACATACCATTTTCGCTTTATGCAGCAGTTGTTGTTCCAACCATGATTGTGGTATTACTATCGGGAATTTTCCCCGCATTGAAAGCCAGTAGATTAGATCCCTTGGAAGTTTTAAGCGGGAAAAATGAAATGAGAGTCGGTTCAAAGACCCTCAAAAAACTAACATCATGGATGCCAACTACACTTGGTTTATCAGTTCGCTCCAGCGTAAGAAAGCCGATTCGATTAACGATGACATTTGTTGCTGTAGGCATTTCCCTGATGTTGTTTGGTTCGATTCAAATGATGTCTGCTGGCATAGAAGACACATTAGTTGGCGGAATTGAAGACGACCAACGTTGGGATGCTCAAGTTTATGTTGGTACTGATGGAGAGTTTGCAGTATTAGATTGGGCAGAAAACTACAGTGCGGAAGCAGAGTTGTTAATCGAGATGCCTGTCGGTTCAGTTACTGATCCTGATGAAATAGAGAGAATATTTACTGTTATAGGACTCGATACCTATAGCCAAGGAATGCGTTCAGTGAACCTATTAGATGGCAATAAACCAACATTAGAAGGAGATATTCCACAAGTTATGATGGATGAAGGGTCATTGATATTCCTAAATTGGGAAGTCAACGATATTCAAACCGTTACAGTAAACGGTGTTTCACAAGAGGTTGAGATTGTTGGATCTACTAGAGGGGAGTTTATCCGAACAATGTATTTTTTGCGAACAGACTTAACTCAGATTACTGGCGTAAATGCTACTTCAGTATATCTTAGTCTGCCAGAGGGAGTAGAGGTAAATACAGAATTAGGGGAGATTTCTGTTGGCATAGTTGAGAGACAGAGTTTAATCGATGGCATTGAAAGCCTGATTGAACAACAAACTCAAATTTTCCAAGCTATAATGTATCTTGGACTATTATTCACAATAGCAGTCATGCTTAATACCATGATAATGAATGTGGCTGAACGGGACTTTGAACTGGCAACACTGCGAGTATTAGGTGCATCAACCAAACGGTTAGGAGGAATGCTTCTATTCGAGAGTTTATTGATAGGTATAATCGGTGGAATTGTGGGGGTAGCATTTGCTTATGGCGGCGCAATTGGACTTGCAGCATCGTTCTCCTCTTGGCAATTCTATGTCCCGATTGTCGTCGTGCCAAGTGTTGCTTACCAGTTGATGGGTGGAGTAATCATAATTGCCATTGCAATGACACCGATTGGTATCTGGCGGCTTCGTCGCATGGACTTGGTTGAAAAAGTCAAAGACCTATCTCAGTGAAGCGAACTCTTGATGAGCCGTCAATTCTTGGCAACATCATGGTCGATATACCTGATATTGGACAAAAAGTCCAAATTGAAGTTGATGGCCATAACGGAAAAACCACTCACCAAGGTGTTATTCTTCATCCTGCTGCCTCAAATCATCTGACAATAAAACTTGACAATGGGTATAATGCGAGTTACACTATTGATGAAATAGTTTCAATACAAGTGATTGGAAAAATCGAAGAAGAATCTGTTGGAGCATATAGTGAATTAGAATTTAATGACCAATTGCCACGAGTTAGAATAATCCATACTGGTGGGACAATTGCTTCAAAGGTTGATTACAAGACCGGCGCAGTGGTAGCAAAATTTGAACCTGAAGAGTTAGTAAATACAATACCTGAATTAGCTCAAATTGCTAATATTGATGCAGTAAAACTTGGCAATATGTTCAGTGATGACATAAGATGCCAGCACTGGAACAAAATGATCGATGCCACAAAACAAGCCTTTGATGACGGATGTAATGGCGTAGTAATTACGCACGGAACTGATACATTACACATAACCTCGGCAGCAATGTGTTTTGCTTGGTCTGGTGAAGGTCAAGCACCACCTGGCAGAATCGCTTTAGTCGGTTCGCAAAGGTCTTCTGATCGAGGTTCTTCTGACGCCTCTGAGAACCTGATTTCAGCAGTCTAATGGGCTGCTAATGGTCCAAATCCTGGAGCTATAAGAGGAGACTCAGCAGTTGTAGTTATGCACACATCAAGTCACGATGGAACTTGCTCAATCCAGCCTGGAACTGGGGTAAGAAAATTGCATTCAACTAGAAGAGATGCTTTTAGAAATGTAAACAGTCAACCTTTAGCATATGTCAACATAGTTGGCGGAAAACCAAGTATTATCATGGATAGTGTATATCAAGATGAACTAGAAAAAAGTAATACTGAAATAACAAAATCTCCACGAAAATACTCAGAGAATGTTCGAATCGCGCAGTTTATCGCCGGACCATACCTGCATGAAGAAGAAATTGAAGCAATTGTAGCAAATGGGCCACAAGCTATTGTCATTCATGGAACAGGTCTTGGTCATCTACCAATCGATGACCCCGGTAAAGATGCTCCAGAGAATACTAAGGTTTGGCGTGCATTAACACGTTGTATTAATCGTAATATTCCAGTTGTTGTAACTTCACAATGTTTGCATGGACCAATTGATATGAATGTTTATTCCAAAGGTAGAAAGCAACAAGAGATGGGTTTACTCGGTCATGGAAGCGTCACTTCACCGGATTCAACAATAGTCAAAATTCACTATGCGCTATCAAATAACAAAAATGTCGAAGATATACTTGCAAAGAACCTATGTGGGGAAAATCATAATGTTCTAAGGGAGTGATTAGCATGAGTAACAAACCCAATCAAAAACTCGAGGAGTTACGCCAAATGCGTAATGATGCGA
>JAKUNX010000089.1 GCA_022451835.1 Candidatus Poseidoniaceae archaeon | reverse complement strand
CGGTAATGACTCCAGATTTGCGTTCAAGAATGGGACAAGCCGCCGTAATGGCAGCCCAAGCAGTTGATTATGTTGGGGCTGGAACTGTCGAATTCCTGTTAGATTCTAGTGGTGAATTTTTCTTCCTAGAAATGAATACTAGAATCCAAGTTGAACATCCTGTAACCGAGATGGTTACCGGTGTTGATTTGGTTAGAGAGCAACTTAGAATTGCTGCAGGAGAGCCGATGAGTTGTGGAAATTTGATGATTCGTGGTCATTCGAGTGAAGTGCGATTATATGCTGAAGATGCGAGTAATAATTTCTTACCAGCAATTGGTCCATTAGCGATTTTTAGACCGCCGGTGGGACCTGGAATTAGACTAGATACTGGAGTGCGAGAAGGCGATATGGTTACTCCAAATTATGATCCAATGTTAGCAAAACTGATTGTATGGGCTCCTTCTAGACCTGAAGCACTAGAGCGTATGCGAAGAGCATTAGATGAATTTGTAGTTCTTGGTACGACCACTAATATTCGATTTTTACGTGAATTGTGCGATAACAGCGATGTCATCTCAGGTAATACCGATACAATGCTGATTGACCGGGTTTGGCCAAATGGATGGTCACCTAACTATTCGCAGACATCATTAGATGCTGCATTGATGGTTGCTGCAGTAAGTGAAAGTGCCGGCCTGCATAGAGTACAAGTGCTTGAGAGTGAATCAAATAATGGAATTGTAAGTCCGTTCCAAACCTTGAACCGGAGGTATCCATAATGCAACATGAGTTCAAGTTCGCCGGTGACATGATCGAAGTTACCATTGCTAGAGATAGCGAAAATTGGATGCTTGGAGAGAATCGAGCGCAGGTTTTAGCCGATGGTCGTATATTGGTAACAAGTTCCAATGGTACGTCAAAATTTGCTCATTCAGCCAAGGTTGGTGATGTGTGGTGGATTCATTTTGATGGACAGATTTTCTGTATTGAGAAATCTGAAGCAGGCTCCAGCAATAGTGACTCAGATGGAGGTATGACAGCACCAATGCCAGGTAAGATACTTGAAGTGAAGGTAGCAGATGGTGAATCTGTTGAATCAGGTCAATTGTTACTAATTATGGAAGCGATGAAGATGGAACATAGAATTGTTGCACCTAGCGATGGAATGGTCTCTAAAGTTAATTTTTCAGCCGGCGATCAAGTACAACAAGGAGATGTCTTGGTCGAGATGGTCGATTAATCATATTCTTCGACGTAGTTTTTCCATCAAGTCATCAGCCTTAGACAAATTTTCTAAGCATTCTTCTACATTACTCAATTCTAGTGCTTCACTTGCTTTTGCTACGCAAGCTTCGCACTCAAGTCTCTCTTTATCAGCTGGTTTTATCATAGCAGCTTCCAGTTGATTACGTAAGACCTTCCATTCCTCAGAAACAAAATCCAGAAGTTCCTTTGCTTCTCCGGCCTCTTTACCAGATTTATCAAGTTCAGCGGTCATTCTATCTAAAAGAGTGGCTGCATGAGTCCATTGCTTATCATCAGCAGCTTTGATTATTTCATCCAATTTTGCTTGCCAATCATCACTATCTTGACGATTTTCAAATTGCTTAACCAGTTTTTTCTTCTGTCGCAAGGCTCTCCTGGTATCATCCATTGCTTCTCTTTCTGACTTAATACTCCGAACTATTCCATCAGCCAAGCCAATTGCTTGACTTGCATTCCCAGCATCTAATGCAGCATTAGCATTGTCTAGTCTGGCAGTTAATTCACTTACCTCAAGACCATCGCTTTGCCCTAATTGTCGCTCAGCCTCCTTGATAGCTTCGGCAGCACGAGTGAGAGCATCATCGCCAGCAGATAATTGATCTGGAATAGTAAAAGCGTATTCAAAGGCTTTTTTTGGAGATTCACTGGATAGTTTCTTCTTGGCATCGGCTAACATCTCGTGCAGATGGTTGATATTTTCGCCGCTTTTTCCAGCTAGAAGACGACTTGCCTCAGCAATTGCTTGCTCGGCTTTTTGCCACCATTCGATGATTTCCATAGAGCGTTTTTTAGCCTGTCTAAACAACATTTCACCTTCTCTTAAGGAACCTAGTTCAATCTCTCTTAATCCCATGTCAAAGGATTTTCTTGCTTTCTTAGTAGTTGGAGCCATCTCCTCAGCTTGCTCAACCGATTTTCTAGCATCTTCTTTGACGATTTGAACATCACCTGCTAAGGATAATGATCGATTGATGTCTTCCTCAGCATCATCTAGCAATTTCATGCCCAACTCTGGGTCTGCATGGCCTTCTTCTCTTGCAGTCATTACCAAACTTGAGGCTTGATCAACAGCAGCGTTTTCCGTTTTGAGAACAAGGATTCTAGTTTCTAATTTGTCTAGACGTGTTCTAAATTCTCGCCTAAGCTCTTTTTGTTCATCGCCAGAAACCCAAATGTAAACCGTTAACGATGCTGTTATGGCCAGAACAGCAATATTGGCAAACCAAGCAATAGAAGACGGTTCAGGAATGTCTCCAACAAATATTGAAAACGCTGCAACAAAACCCACACCGGTCATCAATGAACGAAATCTTTGTACATCCAATCCACCAGTTAGGACGGTTTTTGAATAGGTAAAGCAAGAACCAGCAGCAATTGCAACCAAAATAGGCCCAATAATTTCAAGTTCTGAAAAACTCGTTATTTCCTTACTAGAAATCATCAATAGAACCGGCCAAGCGATGGTTGCCGATGCTCCAACTCTTGTTCTTGAACTTGGTTCAGTTAATCCAATGTCTTGAACTAGTAGCCCCCATATCAATACTAATATTGGCATTCCAAGGCCATTAAGTAAACCTCCTTCGCCTTTGGCAGCTGCTGATAAAGTAGGCCAAACCAGCCAAATTGCCCCGAGTAAGATTAGCATGGATGAAGCAGCGACTAATTGTTCTAAGCGTGCATTACGTTGTTTGATTGCCGCTTGGATGGCGCCTTCGACATCTGACCACGCATCCATGAAAGGCCACTATAGGGCTCAAACATATAGTATCCCCTCTAATAATTCATTGATGAAGTATTATCTCATAACAAAGACAATGTTCATGAGTTTGTTGTTACCGTTGAGGAGGGAGGGACGACAGTGAGTGGCCTAATTACCATGGATGATTTGACCAATGAAGAGATAATTGAGATTCTAGATGACGCAGAAAGATTGCTTCCGGTTGCAAAAGGAGAATTGTATTTACCATTGCTACAAGGTAGAATTTTGGGTAATTTATTCTTTGAACCAAGTACTCGAACAAGAATGTCATTTGAGACAGCAATGAAGCGTTTAGGTGGAGATGTGGTAAATCTCGGCGATGTAAAAACCTCATCGGTTGTTAAGGGTGAGACTTTATTTGATACTATACAAATGGTCGATGGCTACACAGATATCATTGCTATGCGTCATCCTCGTCAAGGTGCTGCTCAATATGCGCAAGATTCAGCAAGAGTGCCAATTTTGAATGGTGGTGATGGAGCGGGGCATCACCCGACTCAAACAATGCTTGATCTATTTACAATTAGACAGGCGCACGGTAAATTAGACGGACTCAAAGTAATACTTGCTGGTGATTTGCGGTACGGAAGAACAGTTCATTCACTATCACATGCATTGACAAGATTCAACTGTGAGTTGATTTTTGCTAGCCCTGAATTGTTAAAGATGCCGTCAGAAATTGTTTCAGATTTACAATCTCATGGCGCATCAATAGTTGAAACTGAAGATCTTTATTCGATGATGAATGATGCTGATGTAGTATATATGACAAGAATCCAGAAAGAGAGATTCTCAGATGAAGATGAATATGCTAAGGTTGCAGGTGCATACAAATTGCATGCAAAACATCTTGCAGATGTTAAAGCAGGTATGATAATTATGCATCCGCTACCAAGAGTAGATGAAATACATCCATCTGTTGATTCCACTCGCCACGCACGATATTTTGAGCAGGCGTTTAATGGTGTAGTCGCTAGAATGGCGTTACTGTGTAAATTGCTTGGAGTAACTGTGCCTAAGGATGTTAAGAAAGCAGGAGGTGCATTGTAATGTCAAATGAACACAGCATGAGGAGAGTAACAGCGATTCGTAATGGTACAGTAATTGACCACATTCCTCAAGGTCATGCATTAACTGTATTGGATATGTTAGGTATCGATGACAAAACCTCGGTTCCAGTATCATTGGTAATGAATGTGCCATCAAAGAAAATGGGTTCCAAGGACATCATCAAAGTAGAGGACAGAGAATTGACTCAATCAGAATTAGATCGTCTAGCATTGGTTGCACCAGATGCTCATGTTGCAATTATTAGAGCCTATACAGTGGCTGAGAAGATGATAATTAATCTCGGTGATGAGGTGGTCAACGTAGTAAGATGTACTATGTCAAACTGTATTACATCTAATCTAAGAGAGCCGCTGCCTCATCGTCTCAAGGTAGTTTCTAGAGATCCTCTTGAACTGCGCTGTCACTATTGTGGACGAATTCAAGATCTTGATGAATTAGTCAAAAATGTTCTTTGATGATTTTGCAATTTATTGTAATGCGGCCAAATAGCAACATTGACATTTGTTTTGGGGTAAACCTTAGATTATCTATGACATGACAACCGGTTATGGAAGAGTTTTCTAAAATAGGAATAGATTCTAAACGAACCACTGCTGCAAGCGTTGCTATAGTAGGCTTAGTGGTCTATTTGGCTCTAATCCATCTAAAATCAATTCTAATGCCATTGGCTATTGCAGTATTGCTATATTTCATGATAAAGCCACCAGAACAATATATCTACAAAAAAGTCGGCAACAGATTATTTTCCTATGGTGCGGTAATTCTTACCTTTATTGTGACGATATACTTTATTTCGATATTCTTGTACGACAATCTTTCACAATTTATTGATGAAGTGCCGGAGATTACAGCCGCTTTTGAAGAAAAGCGAGCAAAATATGCAGATTCAAATCTATATGGTTTAGAGGCTATATTTTCTGATGCAGATTTAGTCGCTGAAATAGCTTCTCCGAGTAATATCGAAACATTTGTTATTGCTATTTTGGGGTCACTTGGAGGCTTTCTTGGCACTATGGTTACAGTACTAATATTCCTGTTATTCATTGTCTTAGAAGAACATACTATTGCTCAAAGATTTGGTGCCGCTTTCCCAAATTCGTATGATAGAGCCAAGAAAATAGTTAGCGAATCAACAGAATCGATCACCGCCTATGTTGTCTCGAAGGTTACCTGTAGTGCCGGGCAAGCTCTTGTGATGACTATCATTATTTCACCAATTGGATTTGATTTACCTGGATGGTTTTTGTTTGGAATCTTGTGTTTCTTACTCGATTTTATCCCAATTCTAGGTGCATTATTTGCAACAATTCCACCAGTTATTATTGGCTTCATTATGCTTGAACCACTGACTGCAGTATTGATGCTTGCTATGCTAATTGGTAATCAGCAAGTGTTTGGCTCATTCGTGGAACCAAATCTTTCAGGTGCAAAGATTGGAATATCGCCATTTGTATTACTGCTAACAGTCATGCTGTTTTCTCAAGTATGGGGTATTGCTGGTGCAATTATCGGTGCACCAATTATTATCATTGCAAGACTAATTCTTGATGAGAATGAAAGAACTAGACCGGTTGCCATGATGTTGGCTAATGATGTTGAAGAAGAATAATCAAATTCCACAACGATTAGTAATTGACATGATAAATAGAGTGATTATATGACAGATACAGAATTCAAAGGTAGAGATGTTGACTTGAAGTATGTGTTTGGGGTGCTAATTCTATGGGCAGGAGTTGGAACAATTGGTTTGATTTTTGTTTCATTGTTTAATGGTTCAACAGTATATTTTCTAGGTTATATTTTCCCAGTAGTAATGATTCCTTTAGGTATTTACTTGATGAAAACATCTCGTTCCGCAACCGCTGTTGGAGAATCATATACTGCGGGTAGGGTTTACAGATCATTTAGACCATAGTCAATTCAAAGGATATCTTTGTTTTACTCAACTGTTACATCGATTTCTTGCAGTAGATTTTCTTCCCCATTAGAACTAATTGTTTTTATTAGAAAAGTCATTTTACATCCACCGTTATCTCCAGCGTTGCAGAGTCCTATGCCATTTTCCCTAATTGTAATGGTTTCTCCTTCAGTCCAGTATGGGTCATCATCTTCATCGAAGGTGCAGTCACCAGAAGATTCGTGACTCGAGGAGTAACATGTTTTTGAATCAGAATCAGAACTTTCCAACTCTATTTTCAATTCTGACCAAGAAAGATTTCCAGTTTCCATCAATATGTCTGCCAAATCATCATTATTATTGTCGGTAATTGGCGCTGAAGAATCACTTCCAGAGAATTGTTTTTCTTCTAATATACATCCACCAATAAATAATGCGACTGTCAAAAGTACTACTAATAAGCGTCTAATTTCCATGAACTATGCTAAAGCAATAATCATATTATCTTATTTAATGAGATATTACTGTTTCACGATTACTGAACTTAATAATGATTAAAGTTGAATATTAGTGTCACGCTGGTAGAGACATGCAGCCCGGAGTTGACCCTGATAAACCAAACCAGACTCAATTTTACGGCCAGACACAAAACCTCAATCAACAAATCCAACAAACCCAAGGGGTCTTCCCTCAACAACAAATAATTATTTTGAACCCAAAATTTCAACCAAAATTTAACTTCAGATATCTTTCTTACGCAGTATTTGCCCTAGGAGTAATTGCATCTATTACATTCCTCGAGTTTTCAGAACCAGGGAGGCTTGCTGATGATTATTGGCGCTTCTTGAGCGAGGCAGTTTGCTGTCTTTCGATAATTTTGACATTCGTTTTTGACGCTGTATTTTACAAAGGAAAAGCGGATTGGCAGGCGACTACAGGGCAATCTAACACTTGGTCATTAACTGGAATGATTTTCGATATTATTTTTGCTTGTATCGTCTTATTTTTTGGATACATGTGGTTCATTGGTAATTAGTGCAAAGGGTAGCGATGTTTAGGATTTGGTCAAATCTTTGAGTGTTGTTATTGAAGTTTTCAACTTTGTTTCCATTTCCTCGACGTAGTCTTCAATCGCTTCGACGCTCTTTTTCGCTTGAGTTGTTTTTGTCTTGAGATTTTTGAAGTCTTCTAGGTCTTTTTGTACTTGAGCGGCTTGTTTGCGAACGGCATAGGCATCAACACCACCTGTAGCGGCTGCCGCATCTGCGATTAGACGAGCCCGTGTAGTTGCGTAAGACGCTTCAAGGGCAACCCATTGCGCTGGGTCATCATTCA
>JAKUNX010000088.1 GCA_022451835.1 Candidatus Poseidoniaceae archaeon | reverse complement strand
AGGTGATGCTACTGAAGCACAGACTGATGGTGCGTCGTTCAGTGTTATGGAACCTTTAGCAGACGGTTTCAGAAATTTCCTGAAGACAAATTACGCAGTGACTCCTGAAGAAATGATGTTAGATAAGGCGCAATTATTGGGTCTAACCGCGCCTGAATTGACTGTTTTAGTGGGTGGACTAAGAACGTTAGGAGTTAGTTCAGATGATAGAGGTTTATTTTCCTCTGACAATAGTAACTTATCAAACGACTTCTTCACTACACTACTAGATATGGGTGTAAAGTGGAAGCCTACAGGTAGTAACTCTTATGATGGAATTGATAGAGTTTCGGGAGAAGTTCTCAGAAGGGCTTCTAGAACTGATTTAGTATTCGGAAGTAACTCGCAACTTAGAGCAATTGCGGAAGTTTATGCGCAAAATGATAACGAGCACAAGTTCAAGAGTGATTTTATTGCAGCATGGTCTAAAGTCATGAATTCTGATAGGTTTGACTTGGAGTAAGGTTGAGAAATGATACACAAGCAGAAGAATCGTCGCTCAACTCGGCAAAAAAGATTGATTTTTGACGCCGTAATGAATAGTGATAACCATCCTTCTGCTAACGACATATACACGGCACTGGCAGATTCCGGTATTGGGATTGCCACAATTTATCGCCAGCTTTCTAATTTGGTTGATGATGGGTCAATTACCTCATTTGAATTTCAAAATGAGACGCGTTATGATCCGGTAATGAAGCCGCATGCACACATAGTATGCTCTGTATGTAACAAGATTTGGGATGTTGATTTGCCTGATGAAATTAGGAGCTTTGCGCCATCAAACGAATCTTTTGAAGGGTTTGAAGTTGACTTAACCTGGAAAGGTGTATGTAGTGAGTGTAGATAACCCCTCAAATTATAGTAAAATTCTCTAATGGGGTTAGAAAATGCGTACTGCAGTAGTAACAGGAGCAAGTAGAGGAATAGGTTCTGAATTCGTAGTTAGGCTATTAGAAGATGGTTGGCGGGTTTATGCTGGGTATCGTTCTGATATGCATCGGCTTGATTTGATAGAAAATGATAATCTATTTTGTCATAAATTAGATGTCACTAGTAATGATTCAATAAAGAAATTTGCAGATAATATTGATTCAAATATTGATTTATTAATTAATAATGCAGGAGTGCCCGATGGGCGTTGGAGAAATATCAAAGAAATAGATGATCAATGGATGTTAGAAGTTTTAGACATTAATTCCGTTGGCCCGGTTCGGATGGTGAAGGAATTTTATGATAAAATGAGTCATGAGTCAGTAACTACGATCGCCATGATTAGTAGTTTGATGGGGTCAATAGATGATTGTCACTCTGGTAGATCGTATGCCTATCGAGCATCAAAGACCGCTCTTAACATGTTGAGTGTTGCAATGAAAAAAGAAGCTTTGCAAGATAATATTTCTTTTTTAATCCTTCATCCAGGTTGGGTAAAAACGAGGATGGGTGGGGAACACGCTCCTGTTGAATTAGGTGAAAGTGTTGAAGGGATGTTGAAGTTAATATACTCTCATTCACTTGATGATTCAGGACGTTTTGTGCAATATGATGGTGTTGATTTGCCTTGGTAGAAACAAATACTCCCATACTAACTCTTGTCATCAAGTCTATCGAAAATGAAAAAATCGGTCAATTAGAAGAAGAAGTTCAGGGATTGATTAGCACTCTGTCAATGTTATGCTCTTTCTTAAGTGTGAAAGATTTCTGTTCGTTTATTTTTTCCGAGAAATTTGAATTATTAACAAAACAAGATGTAGGGGTTGTTTTTGAAATTGGAATATATGCACAACATGAGGTTACTTTAGAATTATCATCTAATTCAGAAGGTGTAAAATTAAGCGATTTAATCAATCAAAATTGTTTTGAAAATGATTATGCAATCTGTTCAAATATTAACGATTTAGAATCATGTTTAGTTAGTTGGTTAACTAATATTTGATCTATTAGTCAATAAAATAGTGAGCAGCACGTCAGTGAGCCGTCGGCAGCTCGGATTTCACTAAAATCCAATGTGATAGTTTCAAGTCCTAATTCAGTTAGGGTTTTTTCTACAGTAGGATAGCCTTTAGCGACTAATACTTTCCCGTCAGGAAGTCCAATAGTGTTGCAACCATAGGTTTCTTCTTCTGGCATCCAAATCACTTGAGATCCATCGGGCAAATCTCCAAAGGCGTCTTTTGGCAAATAATTTTCAGGCGCTAAAATTACCTCATCCGTAGGTGTAGATGCTATGCTAGTTAGGTGAAGAGCATGTTCCGGGATGTCGATTACCCGTAATTCATGACCTAAGTGAGATAGAAGTTCTCGTAATTCCTCTATTCCTAGATCGTTAGTCCGTGTTGAACGCCCGACAAAGAATATGTCTCCTAACCGTAAGATGTCCCCTCCATCCATTCTTGCATCCCCACTCATTCTACATACTTGTGCCCCGCCCATTTCACTAACGAGGAAGTTGGAAATTGGTGGTTGCTCGTTTACTCTTGAAGGATGGCCTGGGACTGGAAGTAGAACTCTGCCATCAATAATAACTGCTTGATCTTCAACAAACAAACAATCTGGATGGTTTTCATCTGCATCAAGCATTACAACACTAATGCCGGCATTTTCTAAAGTGGTTTTGTAATTGTTATGTTGTTTTCTAGCGAGTTCGATATCTTTTGGCCCACTACCAAAAAAATTGGCTAAAGCGGAGTGATAAGAATCTGGTATGGCTCTTATCAGCGCCCTTTGTTTTTGGTCCAAACGAACCGTTGCCATGTGTAAATCCGAAAGTTGTCCCCACTTAATGCTTAGCCTAATACTGGTAATACGTTTCTTGAATCCGGAAATTCGCTGCCTAAGTTTAGATTTCAGAGACCAGATTCAATATATCTTCTTTGACTAAATCGATAATCCAATCGTAATCTCCCCACCAAATTCTCTGATTGCCTTCGTGGTCAATTATTACCGTCCCAGTAGAATGGGCAATATTGTAATCATAAGAAGAGGGGTGGTGTCTAGCTGAAGTATTTGATTCGTTGGTGTTTTCTTCAATCTTAAATCCAACGTCAAAATCATTCCAAACTTGAGTAAGGGTCGACATATCAGCAGAATTTGGTTGTGTGTCTGCTACTGTTAAATGGGTCCAGTTAGATTTGGTTGATTGTTTCCATTCCTCTAACGTAGTTGTGTTATCTCTCCAAGGATCTACTGTGATTGTTAGAAACTCTAATTTTTCAAGTTGAGATTCGTTTAGACTTTCATGAATGTATCTCAGATTATAAGTTACAACCGGGCAAATGTCATAGCAATTGGTGAATAAAAACGCGATTACTGTTACCTTTCCTTCGGTATTTTGTTTGAAATTATAAGATGAGTTATCGCTGGTTAGTAGATTGAAATCTGAAATCTTTTTGCCTGATGAGATTAAATCGCCATGGAAAATAGATTCTGTATTATCATCAGAATTTATACAACCTGGTAGGATGAACATCAAGCAAATCGTTAGTACAATTAGTCTCTTTTTCATTAACTCACCTCAAACAATCGTTCCCAAATATGGTATGTCAATATCTAGTTGCACGACATACAAACCCGTTGAAATACAGGATGCATAGGTAATTCCGTTATGGTGTTCGACTGCCCATAAGAATGGTACCCATGAAAACTCATAAAAATCAGATTCAAGGACTACCCCATCATCTCCATGTGGAAGGAACCAGCCAATCGTAGCTTCTGCATAAGTTCCGAACCTATCGTCTGGGTTAGTTGGGGAAACTAGAGTTTCAATATCTAGCACCCATAATCCTGCGTGGTAATGGGAGATATACAGCCGCCCATCCCAGCCGCCACCGTGGCTTTGATCGGTTGACTCATCGGTAACAAAATAGGCGCTGTCTAAATTATGTGGTGAAAATAGTAACCATTCATCTGGATCTGGATTTATCTCACAATCTGCGCCATAACAATGGTCTTCAGCCCATGGAATTTCCCAATCTCTAATCAACTTAGGTTGGAATCTTAACTGGCCATCATAATATGTATAATCTGTAGTGTCTAAGAGGTAGATTATTCCTGTACCAACTGAAGTTGATAGAACCTCAACTGCGGCGGTAGTAACGTGGACTGGTTCATCTGAATAGCCAAGATGAGACATATCTAGCATTTCTGGGAATGGTTCTGCATAGTGGATGTATGAAACTCTACCTCCGTTTTCGTTTCCAGTAGTCCCACTATCTGGCTGACCGTCTTCATCTAAATCAAGGAAGTCCATCCACAAACCGACCTCTTCTGCACGCCACCTACATTGAACGGGATTTCCTTGTCCTGTTTTACACAGTGTAGCATGTATCGCGTATTCCTCGGGTGAATTTACTGGATGAGGGACGTCAGTAACATCTCCAATTCTGAGCCCTGCTTCCCAATAACTTCCATAGATGAATGTGCGTCCGTATCTAGGGTCTGTTGGGTCATCTCCTGGCCATAATTGGACGGTCATATCGTGAATGTATATCCACCCGCCTCTGGTGTGTTCCCAAGCAACTTCATACTCGCCCACTTTGATGATCGTGTGGCCTAAACCAGAACCTGGGACACCGGGTATATTTCTTGCAGCTGAACCATCGAGATTTAAGTGAGCAATTGTGACTCCTCCGCATGCTTCATCGATAGCATCATTGCAGTTTTCATAGTCTGGATTAGCAACAAATAGATACCATTCACCATCTATCATGTGAGTGTACAGGTTGTGTGGGCCGCTTGGGTGGTCAACGTCATACCACGAGTCAACCCATGTTGGGTTTTCTTTGTCGGTTACATCTATCAAGGTAACAGAAACTTGGGCTGGGTCGCTCCATTCACCAACGTTTGGATCGGCATATCCTGGGTCGATTAATTGATTTTGTTGGACAATATATTCTCTACCATTATATTCAATGTATTTGACATCTAACACTTGTGTATTTGGGTCGGTGTATTTCCCAGTTACTACTGTATTTTCAGGGTCTGTGACATCAACAATATGCATATCATTCCACCCGGCTAAATAAGCATAAGTTTCACCATCCGGAGTTGATGCAACTTGGACTTCTGCGTTACCATTAGTAGTTAATGGATTGAAATCTAATTGTTCAAAATTATCAGTTCCAACCATGTGTTGTGAGGCATTAGAGTGGTCGTGCCCTTCGTGTTGAAACAGAGGATCTTCACTATCGAAAACGATTGAATTTGTACTTGTTGATGGTTCTTCATTACCTGAAAAAATATACAAAGCACTTGATATCATAAGCAAAACTAGGAAGAAGGATAGTGCTATTTCCTTGCCCCGCATGGTTAGTGCCAGCCTATTGTCCGTTTTGACTTTATGTGATGATGATTTGGATTAATACAGTGGGAGGAGATAATTTGCGATTATGGGTAGTTGGAATTTTAGTAATCTTGATGAGCCCTTGTATTGCCGTTCAGGCACACACTCCCAATGTAATGATGTCTATCTTAAAGGAAGACGGCCCCGCTCCGGCTGATATATTGGAAACCGCTGGTTTTGTGGCAGGAGATGGTTTGAAATTCAAAATGGGCGATGTCACTAATAATTCAACGATTAGAGTAAGTATTGATATTGATGATGATGGAGTTTTCAATGAAAGTATCGATTATTTTTCACCGTGGTTGGTATATGATTGTCAATATGATGAAAATGGAACCCTATTGAATTCTGAGTGTGTTGAGTCTAATGTATTCTATTTTAACGGGACAAATGGTTCTGGAATTTACAGCTATCAAGTTGAAAGAATGGTAAACGGTAGCCATACTGATTTTTGGGTTAACACAATTTTTGTTGGCGTCGATATTCATGAAGAAGGTGGCCTTCCAAGTGTTGGTGATTGTTTTGGCGCAGGATGTGAAGAGGTTGAAGAATTGGATAGTGCTGTTGATGATTCAAATAAAGATTTGATTTCAGCATTGATAGTTATTTCAGTGGTTGGTTTGATTGGTGTTTCATTTAGTATTTTGACTGAAAAAAGTAGTGAAGAAGAGTAGTTTTTGATTTTTAGTTTCTATCCCTCGATTAGGGGGCATGAGCTATCGTTTTCATCAATTATTACATAGTTAGCCCATAGGTAAGGGATGTGTGGTTTTATTTTCTTAGGGGTTTTTTTCTTACAATAAATTTTAGTTGATATAACTAGCATATTATCAATAATATATTGTACATGCTAGTACATAAATCAATTGTTTAAAATTTTAACATTGAACCGATGGTTTGAGAAATGGGCATAGTTAGGCTCGGATATGCCCGGCCAAGGAGCGTCAAGAGCGTTGTTTCTCGTCTTGGTGATGTTTAGTGCTGCTTTTTCTGGTTGTTTTGGTGAAACTGAAGAGGGTGGAATAAACTCTGAAAGGGATGTTGTAATAACTCCTCAAATTTTATCTGGTGGAGTTTTTCAAGGAGTTACTATCACTGCTAAAGCAGATCTTTCGGCTTTCATCCCATATCTAATTTTTAATGAAGAGTCTGGGTTTGTACAAAATTCAACTGTGGTGGATTTGAAGTCTGGTGAATCTATTCAACTCAATATTTTAGCCCCACCAAGAACTGATACAGCTGTTGTCTTATTGGGCGATTATGGAAGGGATATTTGGCCAGTACGCTCAACTGATGAGTCATGGAAAACTTGGTTTGATAGAAGGGGTTATGATTCTAATGAAAACCCTAGTGTTACAAGAGTTGATGGAGTTAACAATTCGTTAAACACAATAGATTATTCTAACATAACTAGTGATTCTGTTGCAGTTACTAAGTTATCGATTAAGCGGCAAATGGCTGCTGCATTTAGTGAAGCGGATGGTGGTAGACATTCGATGGGATTGGTTGATGGTAGAACCGTTTTCAATTACATCAATATAATGTCTGATGAAACCCCTGACCTTGATGATCCAGCTGATGGTGCTGTGGGTTATTTGGATAGATGGGCTGGTCAGGGGAATTTAGCTTACGAAGATGCTGCACAGTATCTAATTTCAACAATGGAGGGTTTTGGTCTTGAGGTTATTGTGCAGCGTTTCGTTTATGATTCTTTGATGACGGGTGCTCAGAACCCTGAAGCATACAATGTATGTGGTTATCGATTTGGTGAAGTTGATCCAAATAAGTGGATGGTGTTCGGCGCCCATTTTGATATTGCTCCTCCAGTAAATGGTGGAATGTTAGATCCGCATCTTTTTGGTCGAACATATGGAACTCGTGTTGGGGCTTATGACAATACTGCTGGAACTAGTATGGTGCTAACAGTAGCTGAAGCGATGGCGGCATATAATACACGTAATACAATGGTGTTTTGTTTATGGTCTGGTGAAGAAGGTGGTAAAAGAGGAAGTGATTTCTGGACTGATTACTGGGTTAAAGAAGATAATCCAGATGTTGAGGTTACCACGTACGTCAATCTAGACTTGGCGGGAGAGCACTGGGCTGGTGGTGGAGGTGCGCCTTGT
>JAKUNX010000087.1 GCA_022451835.1 Candidatus Poseidoniaceae archaeon | reverse complement strand
TTGCTGCTTGGGTCGCAGCATCGATTGCCTCCAAATCTAACGTGTTGTGAACCATGACTTCTCTAAACCCTGAGGCGGGAAGTCCTCTAGCTGCTGCAACTTTACCATGGCCTACTCTAACAAGGGAACTTCGATATTTGTAATTCCTTCTTTGCTTGCTGTCCATACCGTGAGGAGCTCTCCAACCTGATCTTGACAATCTCTTGTAACGGAACCATTCCGTTCTCTTGAACGCTGGAGTCTTTTTCTTTTGCTCAGATCTTAGAGCAAGAGCGACCTTCATATCTTCTGAGAGAACTGGTTTTTGCTTAGCAACGTGACCTTCGTCTTCTTCGTCATCCCAGTCATCATCCCAGTCATCATCAGAATCATCGACAAAATCATCTTCATCTGCAGTTTCTTCTACAGTTTCCTCTGCCTCTGAAACTTCGACTTCTTCCGGCTCAGGAGATTCTACATCTTGAGCAGTAGAGAGTCTTTCGATTAGTTCTGACTTTTTGCCAGAAACTGGAAGACCTTGTTCTCTAAGTAGTACTTTCAATTCAGCAACTGTCATACCTTCATAATCTTCTGCCATCTATATCACTCCTTACTAAGAAGATATATTCCATCTTGGAATACTCTTCTATCTCTATTCTTTACAACAACACATCGCTCGATGTTAGCAGCTGTCTGTCCAACATTTTCTTTGTCAATACCAGTTACTGTAACCTCAACTTTGTTGTTAATTTTGACTTCTACTCCACTTAAGATATCAGCTCTTCTTGGAACTCTTTCTCCGAAGTAGTTGTTGACAACAAATTCATTGCCCTTAACTTCCAAAGTCATTGGAAAGTGAGAATAAAATGCCTTCAAATTATACTTGAATCCCTCAGTCACTCCTTTTACCATATTGTTTAGGTGAGCGTTCCAAGTACCTGCAAGTGCCTTCATTTTTCTTCTAGGCAAATCTGATCTAACTATTATAGCTCCACCTTCTTGTAACAAAACTACAGAAGTACTAGTAAATTCTCTGCTCAAAGATCCTTTCGGACCAGTAATAGTCACGCCGCCATCTTCACTGCAATCGGCTGTTACGCCTTCAGGGATGGTTACGATATGTTCGATTCTGTCGATTTTTACCATTTTAATCACCTCAATATACATAGGCCAGCAATTTGCCACCTATTCTTGCATCCTTTGCATCATAATGATGCATAACACCAGAGTTGGTAGTTAGAATGAGTAGACCGAAATCTTGAGCTGGAAGGTATCTTGTTTCCCACTGCTCATACTCTTGTCTTCTAACACTATGACGTGGTTTCACAGTACCACATCTGTTGATTGCTCCACGCAATTCTACAGTGTAACTGCCACCACGGCCATCCTCTGTTCTTTCGATATTTCCTACATAGCCTGATTTTTGCATAATTTCAAGAACATTACCTAGCAGTTTTGAAGCTGGATAAAGTTCAACATTGAACTTACCTGCTTGCTCTGCGTTGTACATCTTTATCAGTGCATCATTTAACGGGTCAAATTGCATTCTTATTCCTCCTCAACTCATCTTCTTGAAACCTATTTCCGGTCCTACTTCTCTGAAACATTGGCGGCATAGCCTTAGACCATGTCTTCTGATCAATCCTCGACGACGTCCGCATCTTCTGCAGCCGATTGTTCGTCCAATTCTCTCTCCGTGATCTCTTGCCATTTTTACTCCTCCAAAATTTCAATATTGAAATTATTTGCAAACCAAGATCTAGATTCGTCAGCTGTAACCTTGTGGCTTGCTGGAACCTTACTCTTGGCTCTTCTTCTGCGGCTGATTCTGTGACCAGGACGCTCGAGGACAACTGTAATATCCATTCCATAGATTCCTATGTCTGGGTCATACTTTTGTCCTGGGAAATCAGTGTAATCTCTAACACCAAAGGAAAGGTTTCCTTCTCTGTCAAAGTTCCATGAAGGGATTAAATTCTCTCTGCAAGAAAATGCATCAGTTAAGAATTGCTTGATTTTGTCAGAATTCCTAATTGTTGCTTTGCCTCCGATAGGAGCACCTACTCTTACCTTCAAATCACGATTCTGAATTCTACCAAGAGTTCTTTGAGGTTTTACTCCTGTAACCATTTCGAGTACATTTTCAGCATTAACTAATCGATCTCCACCTTCACCAACACCAATGTTGACACATACCTTAGAAATGCGTGGTTCCATCATAGGATTAAGTTCGCTCATTCAACCACCTCTGTTGAAGGTAGTTTTTCGCCTCCAATAGCAAATACATTAGACATAATGGTGCCAAATTCACCGAATTGTACCTCATTTGGCATGCTTGAACGCTTGACGATGTATTCTGAAACTTCAGCAAATTCTCCAACGTGTGCACCACCGGTCAAATAACACTTGGTTCCTTCAGCGAACCTAATGTGTTCCTTGATTTCTTGAGATGGCAAAGACAGAACTAATGAATCTCCAGTACTGTATTCTGCGGCATCATCAACCAAAATATTTCTTCCATCATGTAGATTTAGTTGGGTTTTTCCGCCTTTGATAGTGTTTTTTCCATTAATTCGGCAAACCTTTGTCTTTGCTTCTTTCTTGGAAATAGGTCTATATCGTAGCCTTCCCTTTTGGTCAATTATACATCGATAATTTTCTTCTCCAAGGGTTAGGACATCCATGAAACCAACACCTCTACGGCTGTCTTTGCAAACTCTACCATCGATTGATACTAGGTTATTATGTAGAATATGGCGGACTTCTCTTGCTGATTTTGCATATCCCAATACATCTCTAATTACAACTCTAACCGGCATACACAACTCAAGTGCGTGTGCACCTGCTGCTGCTCTAGTTACCCAAATAGACGTCTTACGAGGTAAAGGCCAACTTCTTGGCATTGCCAAACGCTTCAAGTGATTACTGCTACCCATCTTTTTCAACTCCTGTTACCGGTTAATTGCTGGATTCTATACTTGTCAGTTTCATCCAACTTAACAACAACAACATTTGAAGCACTAACCGGAACTGCTTCTTCTTTATTGTCTGATTTACTGGCTTTTGCACCTTCAATGTACAATCTACCATTGTTTGAATTTACTCTAAGGACTGATCCAGTCAATGCTTCTGCATTTCTTGTACCGCCATGTCTCTTGCCACCGTACGCTAAATCACCTCTAACAACTTTAACGGTGTCACCAACTCTAACTGTAACAGTTCTTACTCCGTCAAATCTAGAATCTGGCTTCTCTAATTGTAATCTAGCTGAAAGTCTCTTTCTCTTATCATGCATTGAAGCATTGAAGTGAGCCTTTCTTTGCTTTCCTGGTTTCATACTTTTTACCATTTTATCACCTCAAACTATCTGCTTTGCATTCGCTGCAATACGTGGCCATCGCTCGGCTGCTTCTCTTGATACTGGTCCTTTGATATCGGATCCTTGAACATCACCCTTTTCGTTAGTAATTACACAAGCATTATCTTCGAACTGAACCCATGTGCCATCGACTCTTCTAAACGGTCTCTTTTGGCGAATAATTACCGCGTTAAACATCTGTCTTCTTGTATCAGGAGTACCCTTCTTGACTGAAACTTTAGCAATATCTCCTACTCCACCTGCAGGGTATCTTCTCATTGTACCTCCAAGTTTTAGGATATTGACAATTTGTACTACTTTAGCACCAGTATTGTCAGCAACATGTAGTCTTGCAGAGGTTGGAAGACCTCTAGTTTGTTTTCCTGCAATTCCACGCATCAGGCTTCACCTCCATTGATTTCAACAACACAAAAAGAAACAGTCTTAGATAGAGGTCTACATTCCATAACCTTGACAGAATCTCCGACATTTACTTCACCAACACATGATGGCAAATGAGCAGAAAGTATACTGGTTCTCTTTTCGAAACGCTCATACTTTTGCATGTATCTTACATTGTTTCTTTCTAATGTGATCGTCTTTTGCATACCAATCTTGGATACTGTTCCTTCAAGCACTTGTCCTCTCAGGCGTAAGCTTCCATAAAATGGGCAATTTTCATCTCCATCCCACTCACCAGCAGGGGGTTTTACATCTATTCCTATATCTCGCATGGTATCAAGCCATCCTATACTTTCGGTGGGTTCTGTTTTCTGGACGCTGTCCCACCAACGCCCCATTAATTACGACATCACTGTCGGAAATTGTGAATTTGATACTCGATTTGCCAAGTTTGACAAATCTGCCATCTTCTTGAATTGTGATGGTCTTCTTAGTCTCATCAATAACGAGTCCTTGCTTGTCAATGAGTGTTTCATCATTGGATTGGATGACATTAAGAGTTCTACCTAACCAGTTTTCATTGTAAATATTCATCTTTATCTCACCTCCACATTAAATCCATTATTTTTGAGTACAACTGCTGCTTTCTTTTTGTGATCTCCTTGAAGTTCAATTGTTCTCCCTTTTACCGTTCCACCTGCAGCACATTTATTTTTGAGTAGTTTAGCTAATTGATTGATATCTATCGCTGAATCCTCCAAACCCTCTACTTTTGTGACTATTTTTCCATATCTTCTTCTATCGGTTGACAAAATAGCGCATTGTTGTTCTTTTGCAATCTCCTGACATATACATAATTCACCTGGTAGTCCACAAACACTGCAAATTCCGCTCATCATGAATACTCTTCTCCTTTATCAGCCATTGTTCATATGTGTCTTTAATCTAGCAATACTTCTTCTGGTAGCCTTGTAAGCACCGATACTAGCTGGAGTACCACCAAGCGATTTCTCAGCACGCAGTTGAAGGAGTTCTTCTTGCAATTCAAGCAACCTTGCTTCTCTCGCTTCAGTACTCATTGCTGCTATCTCTCTGTTGGATACGTAACTCATTCGCTCGCCTCCTCAACAACTTCTACTTCTGTAGTTTCTGCTTCAGAACGAATTCTCAATTCTTCTTCTGAGAAAACAGAGATTTCGTGTGGCAAGGTAATTCCCTTACGCATGATTTGTACGGTAACACCGATGGTTCCAAGTTTCTTGACTGCAACAGCATATCCTTTGTCCATGAATTGCAGTGCTGTTTCACCACAATACTTGACGTGACCCAAAATAAACTTCTGAGTTCTATTTCTTGCACCGGTTAATTTACCTGCAACTGTAACAATAACTCCTCTTGCACCAGCATCCATTATGTTTACTGCTGCAGAAGCTCCTGCTCTTCTATAATACCATCCACGCTCCAATGCTGAGGCGATCTTTTGAGCCATTACTTGAGCATTTAATGTTGGATTCTCAACTTCTTCGACGGATAATCGAGGATTAAACAATTCAAATTCCTCACTAAGTCTATTTTGCAACTCATTGATTATTTTACCACGCTTACCGATTACTCTACCTGGCTTTTCTGCTCTAATCTCGACACTTGTTCCATTTGGAGTTCTATTAATGGTTAATCCACCAAAACCTGCAGTCTTGGTATTCTCCATCAAGAATTCTTTGACAAGTTGTCGCTCAACATTTCTGTTGACGATTGTTCTAACTATACTTTGCTTTCCACTCATGATATTCACCTCAGAATTCATCCTCCAATTCATCGTCTACTGTATTGAAGTCTTCAAGGAAGATTTCCAAATTTACTTGATAATGATTAGATGGTGTCGCTCTTCCTCGAGCTCTTGGAATCCATCCTCTTCTAATTTGACCGCGATGAGCAGCAATATGAGTAATTTCCATTTCTTCTGCATCAATGTCTTCATATTGATGTCTAGCATTATCCATAGCACTTTGAATCAATTTAATGATAGCACGAGATGCCTTGACTGGATATCTACCAGGACCTACTCCACCCTTTCGGTGACCAACCATGGAAGGTCCACTTCGCTTACGCTTCTTGTTTCCACTTCCGAGTCGATATGGAACAGCAACTGCCTTTCTTCTAATATCTGCTCTATCAGAGTCAATTCTCAATACTTCATTTAGGTAGTTAATTGCACTACCTGCAGTCATATTCTTTACTGCCCGGCAGACTTCAAAACAATGCTTAGCATGCATGTCTACATTTACTGCTCTAGCAGAAGCAATTCTACTTCCCTGGAGTAGTTGGGTGAATCCCTTTTGAGGCAATTGTCTCCTCTTTGTTCTTCTATCCATTTGTCTTTGCTTTACCATATTATTCACCTCACTTCAATGCAACGTGCTTTGATGAACGTGTAGCACCTACACCAGGTCCACTGTGAGCTACATTCTTTCTAGTCAATGCAAAGTCACCTAAATAGTGCCCAATCATCTCAGGCTTGATATCGATTTCAACGAAATTTTGTCCGTTGTAAATTGCTATTCTTCTACCTACAAACTCAGGAAGGATTGGCATATCTCTTCTGTGTGTTCTAACAGTATTGGTATTTCCTCTACGCATTCTAGCAAGGAAATGTTCATTTTCCTTGGACATTCCTCGACCAATTGATCTTCTTGCTCTTGAAGGCAATAGTTGAATGATTGATGTTTCTGAATTTTCAGTTGGCCACAAGTCCATTTGAGATAAATCTTCCATGCTGAAACCACGATATGTGAATTCTTTCTTGACACGGCCTGTAGTAGTTGACAAACGCTTTCTTGCCTTCCTTCTGCTGGCTTTTGGGGTCATAAATGACTTCTTCTTCTTTCGTCCCATTATATCTCACCTCAAACTTTCTTTCCACGGCCTCTACCGGTTCTTCTTGGAGCAATAATTCCAACCTTAGCACCAGGAGGAGTTCCACGAGCCACTGAATTCGGTCCGTGAACTGCTTGGTGATTTCCTCCACCGTGAGGGTGATCGACTGGATTCATTGCAACACCACTGACATGCGGGTACAGTTTTCCTCTTGCTTTGGCCTTGTAATATGCTGCACCAGCAGTTCTTAGAGGCATTTCGTCTCTTCCATGACCTGCAAGCACACCGATAGTTGCACGGCAATCAGCAGATAATTCTTTTAATGCACCTGATGGCATTCTAATACGAACTTTATCGCCAATCTTAGCTTCAACATGGCATGAATTTCCTGCAGATCTAGCAACTTTACCACCATCACCTGGTCGTAATTCTAGATTATTGATTGCTGTACCCTCTGGAATACTACCAATATTAGTAATATTACCAGGCCTTAGTGAAACATTTTCACCGACTGCAACATTACTACCTACTGACAATCCTTCGGTTGCAACAACTAAAGTTGAATCACCATCAGGTAGTTTGAGTCTTGCTAAAGGTGCGGTGTGTACTGGACTGTGGATTAGTTCAGTGACCTCTCCAACGATGCCATTTTCTCTTGGCATTCTATTAGAACCTGGGAATCTGTGGCTAGCCACACGGTACCTTGGGGATGATCCTTTTCTCTGTGCACGTATTCTCTTACCCATATTATCACCTCAGAATGCTCCTAGACGCATTGCAGCATCTTCTGCATCATAGCCTTCTGCAAGTTTTACTGAAGCATGCTTACCATGCTGAGAGTGTCTTACCTTGACCTTGTCTACTTCTACATCGAAAATTGTTTCAACTGCTTTAGCAATAT
>JAKUNX010000086.1 GCA_022451835.1 Candidatus Poseidoniaceae archaeon | reverse complement strand
GTTCAACAACACCGCCTCCTAAATCAACTTCAATTATTGAACCGCTTTCGGTTTCGATGCTAGCAGATTTGACTGAACCTTTCGGAGCTTGTGCAACCTCGACTAATTTTCTGCCTGTAGTAGTTCTCATCATAGATAGGTCTACTTTAGATCCTTGTGGCCTTGCTACTTCTTTAGCACCGCGCTTTTTCATCGCCTTTGCATGGGCTTTCTTTGCCTTCTCTAGTTGCTTTTGCTCTTTCTGTAACCGCTTCTTTTCCTTACGAGTAAGTTGTTGCGGGAGATAATCATCGTCATCGTCAAAGTCTTCCCAATCATCATCGGTGTCATGTGATGGTGTGCTTTCTTGGGGTTCTTCTTCTTCGAAAACTTCCCAATCATCGTCATCTGTTTGAATTATATCTTCTTGTGCTTGGTTTTGAGCGGCAATTATTTCTTGCCCTTCCGTAGAGTCTTCTGTAACTGTTAAATCTTCAGTATTGACTTCATCAGCCACTTCTTTGACTCGGCGTTTGAATCTATCGAAAAGTCCCATATTGCGCCCTCAGTCGTCCAAAGTAAGTTCATTACCAAACATTCCGGCTCTTCGACGAGATTTGGTTTTGGTCTTTTCATCATCATTAGTAGCGGGGGCTGGTTCGGCTTCTGGTTGAGATTGTGGGGTTGATGTTGTTTGTAGTTTCTCTGCTGCTTCGTTAAATTCTTGCGCAAGTGTGCCAAGTTTTTCTTCAATTGCCGCGGCTTGCTTGAGTAATGTTTCGTGTAATTCATTAAACTCGTCTCGTCTTGAAGAGAGTAATTTAATGACGTCGCTCCATTTTCTTTCGCCAAAGATTCCCGCACCTAAATCTACCACTGCTGTGCCTTCTCCTTCATCGTGATGTTTGAAATTCAAAGTAACGCCAGCGCCGATTGATACATGGGCTTTTGCGTCTCCTGAAGAGGACATGCTTACCAATCTAGAAAGTATTTCTTCAGTAACCTGATGTTCGTTAATCACGCTTATGATTTGATCCATACGTCGCTGAAGTTCTTCTAAGTGTTGTCTGTGACTCTCAACAAGCCTAGCCTTGTTTTGTAATTCACTGCGATCAACCATAGTCTTCAGCCCTTAGACGGAGTGGGATTAGAAAAAGGCGTCGGCTACTCTTCTTCATTAGCAGGTGCGATTGGGCCACCGGCTAATTCAATTTCCTCTCTAAATGTATGGAGGATTCTTGGTTCTGTTGAAGTACGTGGGTCTATTTCTTCTACAGTATCAATTTGAATGGCGCGTCGCTTGGCTTTATGTCTCGAGCCGAGTATTGAGTAAGCTATGTGCTCTGCATCGTCCTTAGATTCTGCTGGAAGGTCAAGACTGAACTTGTTTCTAACACTACCAAATGGTGCTATTCCGGATACTCGATATGCCTTCATCGAGTCGCCGACTTACATGGTTGGTTTAAACTTCCCGTCGCGACAAAATGGTTGTTTTCTTGCGAGAGATTGACTAATATTGAGGTTTTGAGCATGTTCATGCGGGGGGTAATTTTGTGTATTTTGATGGTAATGGCTCCTTTTGCTAGTGCTATTTCCTTGCCGCCCGAGATAGTTGAAGAGCATGACGAAGCAAAGTGGTCTGAGGTTGTGATTATTTCTCATTCTAAAGTTTGGGATTTAGCGATGTGGGATGATGTCAAAAATGCAGGAGCATATCCTCTTAGAGCGCTCAATAGTTACGAATTATTAGTTTGGCAAAAATCTGATTTGAATCTTAACTCGCTATTCTCTGTAGTTCAATCTAAAGACGCTGAATGGAATTCAGAACTTCAATTCGGCCATGGGGATTATGAAGAAATCAAAATTTTATTCGAGCCAAGATTGCCACAAAAAGCATACTCTCAAATTCAAAACGATTTGATTTTGATTGGAGTTGATGCGTCGGGGTTATCTTCCTTGCAATACTCAGTAATGCCGCAAAAAATTACCGTAAATTTGCCTGATTTAATTCATTTTGATACAATCAGTAAAATTCCAGGAATTTTATGGGTTGAGCCGGTTTTATCCACTGAAGGCCGTAATTTAGTCGCATCAGCATACCTTAGTGATGGTGATGCAGAAACACAGCCTCATTGGGATTTTGGATTGAATGGCGAAGGTGTAATTTTGGGTATTGCCGATAGTGGGATTGATGTTGACCACTCTTGTTTTAGGAATGGAACTGATTCTATAGGTGAGATTGGTAGTAATCACAGGAAAGTTTTGGTTAGTAACATTAGCCTTGATGACGGCGATAACCCTGGAGAAATGGACTATCGTCATGGAACTCATGTTGCAGGCTCACTCGTCTGCCATGATGTTTACAATTTCCTCAATGATGAAAAGCCACTGAATGGAACTACTATGTCTTATGGTGCGCAATTGGTTTTCCAAGACATTGTTTCTAGCGAAGGTTGGATTCCACCGGAAAATATCACTGAATTATTATTGGAAAATTCACTTGCGGGAGGGGTTATTCACTCTAACTCATGGGGTGATGATACCACTGCTTACACTGATAGAACTGCGGATTTTGACTTGTGGGCAATAGAGGTTCCGTGGTCTCTTTCCTTTATTGCTCCAGGCAATACCGGTGGACAATTATTAGAACCGTCAAATGGTCGTAATGTCGTCGCAGTTGGCGCTTCAACAAAATCTGCAACTCCTGAAATTTGGCAATCATCTTCGGTTGGCCCGACAGAATTGGGGACGTTTGGTATTTTTGCTGTAGCGCCTGGGGTCTCAATTAATTCGGCTAAAGCGGACGGTTTTGATGATTCGATGAATAACGCATTAAGATCATCCAGCGGCACTAGTATGGCTACACCTATTGCTGCATCTTTCGGGGGAATTGTACAACAAATGGTTGAGCAGGGTTGGATTTTGGGTTCTAACGAAGCAACTGCAGAATACAATCTATCCGATATCAAACCTTCTTGGTCAACTATGTCAAATGAAACAATAAGTCTAGGGCATGGGTTTACTCCTTCGGGAGTTTTACTAAAATCGCTACTTGTTTTAGCTACCAAAGATATCGTTGAAAACGAGCAATATTTTTTGAGAAATAATGACTCGGGATGGGGTGTATTAGACTTATCTAAGTTGATTGATTTTGAAGATTTGGAAAGTTCTCTTGGTGAAGAAAATCTGACTCCGACTACAAATATTTGGATTCATGATAGTTTCCGAAACTCATTCGATGTTGCAGAATGGTTAATGCAGCGATTTAATTCTAGTAATACGTCAAATATTGAAGATAGTGTGTGGAACGGTGTTGGTGCTGAAGGGCCATTTTTACAGTCTGGTGAAAGTTGGACAAAACGTTTAGTCCCGAATCAACATGAAGACTTAGAAATTGTCATGTCTTTTCCTGCCAAACCAGAACCGTTTATCGTCGACGACCTAAGATTGGTTGTAACATTATCAAATGGGCATGTTGCAATTGGAGAGGTTTACGATCCTGATGGGTATTCATCGCTATTTAGCAATGCCAGTTTCAACATTACTCAACATCTAAAATCTAATGAAACGAGTGTTGCAGTTAAAATTTCAATGCTTGATTTAGAAGATGTTGAATGGGTCGATGTTGAAATTCATGCCAACTACATTTCTCCAGGAAATAGTCCGGGAAGCGTTGGTGTAGATGGGGACCGTACAGGCTTTGCATTGGCTGCAAAGGGAGTAATTAGAGATTCTATTAACTGGGAGGATTCCGATGGAGATGGTTTGCCAAATGCTGTTGACTTATGTCCAAATCAAAATCCTCAGTCATATGATTCAAACGTAGACGGTTGTCCAGATGATGGTGATGATGATGGTATTATCGACCAATACGACTTGTGCCCAAACACAAATTCTCAAGGATTTGATAATGACTTAGACGGTTGTGTAGATGATTCGGACAATGATGGTGTTGGAGACGATAGAGATCTTTGTGTAACAGAAATCATCGCCATTAATTATCCTGTTGACGCCCAAGGATGCCGCCCAATAGATTCGCCTATCATGATTACAGAAACAGAAATTATTGGTTTAGAAAATAATGTGTGGTCTTCCGCTTTAGAAGTCCGTTGGGGGATTAATGATGCGGATTTCGACCCCTATCTCACCGGTTCAAGAATAATGGTTAATCAAAGTGACAATAACTCATTCTTCCCGATCGCAACATGTACAGCTGAAGATGTCAAAATAATCGATAGTATTCACTATTGTATTTGGAATGCAGTGGAAGACCTGCCAATTTTTGATGTTGCGGGTTATGGTATGCATGTACAATTTTTTGCCCAAAGCCTCAATGCATCACCGGAGGGTGATAATGAAATTATTTATCTTGATTCTGAATTATATTTCTCGGCAAATCGTGGAATAAGTACGGATATTGTTCAAGATAGAGATGGGCCTGGTTCTGCAAGTATAATTCGTTCGATGGGTTGGGGAATAATTACAATTTTTTCTATTGCGATTATTTGTCGGAAATTGTGGTCTGTAATTCAAGAAGATGGGGCCAAAATTGAAGACAAGCAATTTTTTACCAAGAGTCCTTTTGCTGATGTTGAAAACGAATGACTGAAGTGGGTTTTTGGCTAAATTAGCGGGTTTTTCCTCGAAGTGTGACAAGGTGAACCTTGAAGTTCAATGTCGTTTTGGCTTAGATATCCCCAAGCGGATGGTGAATGAAATGAGTGACCGCCTTTATGTTGGAATTGACCTAGGAACATACCAATCTACTATCTCTTCAAGTGCTGGTGCAAGCCACACAATTGAGACTATTGTAGGTAGACCGAAAGACCCAGTAGCAAGAAACTTTCTTGGACGTGATGTGCTATTTGGCAATGATGCTTTGAAGAATAAATTGGCATGTAATCTATACCGCCCGATGGCTGCTGGAGTTGCTCAAGATGATGAAGCAAATCTAGCCGCTGCTAAGGCTTTTGTTTCTCACCTGCTTGAAACAGTTGACCCTGAAGAATATGATGAGGTGTTTGGTGTAATTTGTTCGCCTAGTCACGTTTCGTTTACCGATAAGTCAAATCTTGTTGCTACCCTAAGAGGACAAGTAAACGCAATTATGGTCGTTACAGAACCCTTTGCAACCGCTTACGGAATTGAAGAAATCGCTGGCTCGATTGTTGTCGATATTGGCGCAGGTACTACTGATATCGCACGTATTCACGGAACTTTCCCATCTGATGAAGATCAAATCACTATTCAAGAAGCCGGCGATTGGTTAGATTTGGCTTTGATGGAATTAGTCCAGAAGAAGTATACTGGCGCTCAAGTTACCAAAGATATGGTTCGCCGATGGAAAGAGGCTTCATCATATGTTGGTAAAGATGTCAGAGAGGTTATGGTTGAGCTATCTGTTGAAGGTAAGAAGCAAGTTGTTGATATTGGTGACCTAATTGTAGAGGCGTGTGAATCAATTATCCCTCTAGTTGCAAACGCAATAAAGAAGATTGTTGCAACTGCTGACCCTGAATATCAACCAGTACTTAGAAACAACATCATCCTATCTGGTGGCGGCTCATTGATTGATGGCGTTGCTGCAAGAATGGCTGAAGAAATCTCAGATATTGGTGATGTCAACGTTTGGTGTGTTGAAGATGCAATAAACAGTGTAGCGAATGGTGCACTAAAACTTGCTAGCGAGATGCCTGATGACATGTACACTGCAATTAACTAAAGTGATTTGTGGGTTTTTCAATAAGGTCGCTAATATGGCCTAAATGACCCAATATTATTGGGAAAGTTCAAGAGTGGTTGATTACCGATAGGCGTCGTATGACAGTCGGTTCCTCGTCGCCCAGCGGAATAAAACGTGTTGGTGATACCTCTTCTGAAGAACGAGCAGCATTGGAAGGAATGCTACAAGGATACCCTGTAGAACAACTTGTTGAAGAAGTGTTAATCGCTTGGGATGAGTTGGCAAAAAGAAATGATGAAATGGTGTCTGTTAAGCAACGATTACGAGTTCTAGAGCTCGATCTTGCAGAAAGAGAAGATATGGTAGCACCTGAAATCGCTCGAATGAATGATTTGGAGGCTGAATTAGAAGAACGACGCAGCCAGATGGTCCATCTTGAAAGGTTGTTATCCGATGCTAGGCAGGATTTAGCAGCGCAACAGTCTTCCCTATCTAGTGAAGAAAAAACTCGATTAGAAGATGAAGTTGAAGCATTAAAAGGACTTACTTCGGAACAAGATGAGGTAATCGGTGAAATGGAAGGTCGAGTTTCCCAAATGGTTGAAGCGTTAGAAAGAGCCGCTGATGCTGGGTTAACATCGGTAACTGCTGATGAAGTTAGAAGTCTGAAATCTCAAGTTGACAATATGACAAAGCAGTATGAGGTAGAAGCTTCAGCCAACAAGGCATTAGAAGAAGAGCGCCAAAGATTGCGCGATATTGCTGATAGATTGCGTGGTTTATTAGATGCTAGAGATAATCGTCTAACGGAGCTTGAAGAACAATTGGAGCGCGTTATGCAAGGACCTAGGTCTGTTTCTGCTGAGCATGATTACCTTGTTGAGCAAATTGAAGAATTAAAACGTCGATTACTAGAGCGTAATCGGGAATATGAATCTCTAAGAAGAAGAGAAAGACGACTTCATAGTGATGTCTTTGAGAGAGATGAAAGAGTCCAGCAAATGTCGCTAACAATGAGCGATTTGGAATCGGCTTTACAAGATAGAACTGCTGAATTGAGGGAGTTGGAAAGTATTAGAGAAACCATGTCTAATGAGTTAGATTCGGTTAGAAGAGGAGAGCGTACAAGAGAAGTTGTCGGACGCGTCTTTGCTGATTCACTATCCTTGGTGAGAGGACATGATGAGCGAGAAATGAAGCGAGAAGCCTATGCTAACTCTCCTGATGTTGAAAGGAAATTATCCACACCTGATTTGGAAGATATGACAAACCTTGCAGAGGGTGGACGAGTAGAACTTGATGTTGAAGAAACGGTGATTGAACCTGGCATGGAAGTAGATACTAACCGTCCTGCAGCCCCTGGAGGCAGTGGTGACCCGGTTATCTTCGAAGATGAAGATTAATTGCCTTTTGAAAATGCTATCAGTTCGTCAATCGATAGGTGATCAACCGTATCTTTACAGTAATGTGCTTTGACAACTTTGCCTTGTTCGTCAATCAGGATATCTACTGGAATAATAGATAATTTAGATAGCGACATCGTTAGAGGAAAATAGCCTTTCAAAGTTGCTTGCATGAAAGTAATTGGAGACCTCATGGCTCCCCACAAGAATTTTCCGAATGATTTGACCACAGAGTTTCTTTCAAAATGCTCGTATGATTCATCAGCTACAATCGTGAATGGTGCATTGTGTTTTTTCATGCGTTTGGTTAATTCTCCTATTTTTGCATCAAAAACTCCGACCATTACGGTATCTTTAGAAAACTCATTCCATCGTTTAACTATTCTATTTATTCTAATATTACAGAAAGGGCATGTAGAGAATCTAAAAAACGTCAAGATTACTCTTTTCCCAAGATAATCGCTCATATTGAAGGTTGTTCCATCAGTGGCTGGTAATGATAGGTTAGGGGCTTCCGCACCAGTTACTAGTTTAGTCATGGTGGAGCCACATTGGTTGGTTTTTTGAAATTAATTATTCAATGCTGAACAAATGCTAGAAATTTTCTGGGCTAAATCTGTCAAATCTGTTGCATCCTCAGTAAGTGTGCCTGTTACAATCCAATCTGCCCCAGCATCTGCAGC
>JAKUNX010000085.1 GCA_022451835.1 Candidatus Poseidoniaceae archaeon | reverse complement strand
TTCAAGACACGGACAAAAGGGTGTAATTGGAAGATTGGTAGACCCAGAGGATATGCCATTTACTGCTGAAGGTGTTGTTCCTGATTTGATTATCAACCCACACGCTATTCCATCACGAATGACCGTTGCTCACGTATTGGAAATGATTGGTGGTAAAGTTGGTTCACTCGAAGGAAGAAGAATTGACGGTACTGCATTTAGAGGTGAGAAAGAAGGAAGTCTAAGAGACGGGCTAATTCGAAATGGATTTGCTCACTCTGGGCGTGAAACTATGATAAATGGTGAAACCGGACAAGCATATCCAGCAGAGATTTTCATTGGATGTATTTACTATCAGAGATTACATCACTTGGTTAGTTCAAAGATTCATGCTCGTTCAAGAGGACGTGTTCAGATTTTGACACGTCAACCAACTGAAGGTCGTGCCCGACAAGGTGGACTTAGATTTGGTGAGATGGAGCGTGACTGTTTGATTGCCCATGGTGCATCTATGGTCATCAAAGATAGATTATTGGACGAATCCGATGGTATCGACATGTATGTTTGTGCACAATCCGGACATCTTGCTTGGTATGATCCTAAACGTCGAACATATGTCAGCCCAATTCATGGAGATGGTGCTGAAGTATACAAGGTACAAACCTCTTATGCATTCAAGTTACTGTTGGATGAGATGAAGAGTTTAGGTGTGGCCATGAGATTAGAACTGGAGGACCGAAGATGAGCAGAGTTACAACCCTTATTCCAAAGCGAATTGCTAGTATTAGATTTGGTCTTATGGACCCTAGTGAAATCAGAAAGATGTCAGCTGTAGAAGTTAAGACTGCTGATACTTACAAGGATGATGGCCATGCATATCGTCAAGGTTTGATGGATCCTCACATGGGTGTAATCGAGCCAGGACTTGTTTGTCCAACTGACAACTGTAAGTATGACGAAAGCCCAGGGCATTTTGGACATATCCAACTTGAACTTCCAGTAATCCACATTGGTTTCGTTGGACTTATCAAGACTGCTCTGAAGGCTACATGTAATTCTTGCAGCAAGATTTTATTGCACGATGAGCCAAATACTCACCCGTCAAATCCTGAGTTAAGTGAACAAGATTACTATCGTACAAGAGTTCGTGATATTATTTTGAAACACGGCGTTGGTTCAACTGAATTCTCAAAAATTATTAAAGAAATTGAGAAGGTAACTTCAGGTGCTAAGAGAAAAGTCTGTATGCACTGTGGAGCGGCTCAAGGAAAGATTACTCTTGACAAACCAACTACATTCAAAGAAAAGCTTGAAACTCAAGGTGCTGGTAAAGAAACTGAGAGAAAGCTTAACCCTAGAGATGTTAGAGAATGGTTGAGCAGTATTCCTGTAGAGCATCTAATCTTTATTGGTATGGATACACAAAATAGACCAGAATGGACTGTTTTGAAGGTTCTACCAGTTCCACCAATTACTGTTAGACCATCTATTACTTTAGACAGCGGAGATCGTTCAGAAGACGATTTGACTCACAAGTTAGTCGATGTCCTTCGTATCAATCAACGACTTAGAGAAAACAGAGATTCTGGTGCGCCTCAACTTATTGTTGAAGATTTGTGGGAACTACTACAATATCACGTAACAACCTACTTTGACAATCAAACTTCAGGAATTCCACCAGCAAGACACCGTTCAGGTAGAACTTTGAAGACACTTACTCAAAGATTGAAAGGTAAGGAAGGAAGATTTAGAAGTAATCTATCAGGAAAGCGTGTAAACTTCTGTGCTAGATCAGTAATTTCACCTGACCCATACCTTGGAGTCAATGAAGTTGGAGTGCCAGAAAAGATTGCTAGAGAACTAACAGTTCCAATTCGAGTAACTATGAGGAATCGAGAGCAAATGCGTCAGATGATTCTTAGAGGACCAGATGTACACCCAGGTGTAAACTATATTATTCGTGGTGACAAAAGAAGAGTTCGAATTAATTCAAGAAGCAGATTTATCAATGCTGGTTATAGATGTCATAATCCTGAATGTATGGAAGAGACTACATTAAGACCAGACTTACATCAAGTAATGCCTGCTCCTAACTTCCTACCAGGATTAGTAATCAAGAAGGAGATTAGCAGGTCTGTAGTAGCTCCAAGTATTGAGGTGACTAATTATGTTGCTGATAATGAATCAACTCTTGCTAACCTAAGAGGAGAAGACCGCGATGGTAATGCATTAGAAAAGGATGACCCAAGAGCAATCCTGCATTACAGATGGATGTGGGAATTAGAGCAACTTGACAAAGTTACTCCTGATCCAGTTCCAGAGCACTTGGAGATTACATGTCCACATTGTGGCAGTCCTACTGATGAATGGGGCGAAAGAACTGCTGTTGAAGACAGACTGTCAACTTTCGACCGAGATGGCAATCCTAAGCCAGGTATGCTAGTTGAGAGACACTTGATTGATGGTGACGTTGCTATATTCAATAGACAACCATCATTGCACCGAATGTCCATGATGGTTCACGAAGTAAGAGTTATGCAAGGCCATACCTTTAGATTCAATTTAGCTGTATGTACGCCATATAACGCTGACTTTGATGGTGATGAAATGAATCTTCACGTTATTCAGTCTGAAGAAGCTAGAGCAGAAGCTAAGATTCTAATGCGAGTTCAAGAACATATCCTTACGCCAAGATATGGTGGTGCGGTAATTGGTGGTATTCACGACCACATTTCCGGTGCTTACCTATTGTCTAGGCCTGGAACATTAATTTCAGTAGAACATGGACTTGAGATGCTTGGAAATATTGGTTGGACCGGCTCATTGCCTGAAGTTGTCAAAGATGACAATGGTAAAGATAGTTTTAGAGGTCAAGATATAATTTCTCTAATCATTCCAGATAACATTCATCTTCGATTTAGAAGTAGATCAAATGATGATGTTGTAGTCAAGAACGGCAGCGTTGAGGGTACTTTAGACAAGAGAGCAATTGGTGCTGAAGACGGAAGATTACTTGACGCAATCGTACAAACGAATGGTCCAGAAAAGGGCGCTAAGTTCCTTGATGAATTCACTCAACTCTCTATTGCAGCATGTACTGCACTAGGATTTACTACTGGTATAGACGATGAGGACTTATCTCCTGAATCACTAGCTGCAATTGAGAAAGCAAATGCTGATGCAAGAAAATTGGTTGAAGAAGAATTGGAGGCTTTTGGTAAGGACGGTAAAGGCTACGAGACTCGCCCAGGTAGAACTCCAAGAGAGACCTTGGAAGAAAATATCATGGTTATGCTTGACGAAGGTAAGCAAAAGGCTGGTGACATTGCTAAAGATGAACTAAATCAGTCCGGATCTACTAACGCGGCAGTTAACATGGCGATTTCTGGTGCTAGAGGTTCAATGGATAACCTAACTATGATGGCTGGTTCCATAGGCCAAGCAAAGGTTCGTGGTAAGAGATTGGAGAGAGGTTACAATGATAGAGTATTAGCCCACTTCAAGCGAGGAGGTCGTGGTGCTCTAGATAGAGGTTTCATTTCTAACTCATTCAAACGTGGACTTGAGCCAACGGAGTTCTTTATGCTATCAGTATCAGGAAGAGAGTCTTTGGTTGATACAGCGGTTCGTACAGCTAAGTCAGGTTATATGCAAAGAAGACTGATTAACGCAATGGATGACTTGAAAGTTTACGATGACGAAATGCTTTCAGTTAGGAATACTGCAAATAGGATCATTCAATTCAGTTATGGTGAAGACGGAATCGATCCTTCCAGAGGTGTGCACGGTTCTCCATTCAATATCGACGTTATAGTTGATGAAGCATTGGGTACTGAAGGTGTTACAGTTGTCAAACGTGAATCTCGAGAAAGAGATGAAAGTGAAGAGGACATGGGCGCCTGGGAATTCGAAGATTCTGGTAACCAAGGAGGTGAAATCTGATGGTAGTTAAGAGTGCAACAAAGAAGAAGTTAATGGATTTAGGAATAGCAGAAAACTTCGCTCATATTTTAGCAGATGATAGAAAGTGGGATGATGTCAAGATTCTTCCAACTGAAAACATTGCTCAGATTTGTGAAACTGATTCAGAGACTGCTACTCAAATCAAAGGAATTATTGATGGAGCAAATCAGAAAAACAAACTTGCTAACAATGAAGCAATCGGCCCAGTTACCTCGGTTAGACTAAGCAGAACTGGTAAAAAATCAAGAGCACGTTCAAGAGTTAAGCCTACAGCAGACATTGATGTATACAATGTAGATGCAAAATTATCTGGACTTGAAGATGAACTATCTATTGATCCTGTTTACAAGAGTCTTGTTGCTGCTGTTGAAGAATCAGGCTCTAGGAGATTTACTAATCGTATTTTACATGATTTGACAATGGCAATTCATGCAAGAGGTAAAAATAAATTAACTAAACCACAAGCAAAGAAAGTTGTTGAAGAAGCAATATTTGCTTTGAAAAGAGCGAGTATTGACCCATATGAAGCTGCAGGTATCATTACTGCACAATCTATTGGTGAGCCTGGAACACAGATGACAATGCGTACTTTCCACTATGCGGGTGTTGCAACTGTTAACGTTACTCAAGGTCTACCAAGAATCATTGAAATTGTTGATGCTAGAAAAGTCCCACAAACTCCGACTATGACTATACGACTACAACAGGATAAGAAAGAATCTGCAGAAGAAGCGCAAAAATTGGCTGCAGCAATTGAAGTTACAACAACTGTAAACATTGCTAGCCTTGAGACTGACGTTGCTCAAAGAAGACTTGTTCTAAAATTGAACAAGACTAATTTAAAGCAGAAAAATATGACTCCTGCCGAAGTAAAGGACAAGTTGGAAAAAGCAACTAGATTGTATGTACAGGCTGACAAGGAAAAGAATCCTTCTAAGTTGACCATGATTCCTGGTGTTCATTCAGAGGAAGATCTGGCAGAACTTGCTGAAAACCCACCGTCATATACTATGCTTCTACAACTTGAAGAGAAGATTAGAGATTTGAGGTTAAAGGGTATCCCTAATGTTGAGAGAGCGAATGTACAACTTGATGACAAAACAGGTGAATATTATCTATCAACAATCGGTTCAAATCTTTCTAGAGTAAGTGAAATTGAAACAATTGATCGAAGTAGAACATATACTAACAATATTATTGAGATTTACGAATATCTAGGTATTGAAGCTGCTAGACAAGCAATCATCAACGAATTGCAAGCAACTCTAGATGGAGCAAGACTTGAAGTTGATGTTAGACACTTGTTGTTAGTTGCCGATGTAATGACTTCAGAAGGTGAAGTAAGAGCGATAGGCCGGCACGGTGTTTCAGGTACTAAGCACAGTATTCTTGCACGTGCTGCATTCGAAGTTACAGTTAACCACTTGCTAAAGGCAGGTATTATCGGAGAGAGAGACCAACTTACTGGTGTTGCTGAAAACATCATTGTTGGGCAACCAATTTCCCTTGGTACAGGTAGTGTAGAATTATACTACATCCCAGAGGAGTGATTATTCCAACCATGAGAAACAATGTGGAGTATGGAGGAAAAAATATGGATTTAAGTAGACAATTAAAGACAGCAATATCAACAGGTAAACTGTTATTTGGACAAAGACAAGCACTGGATGCATGTGCTTCAGGGGAGGCGAAACTAGTTATCCTTGCAGCTAATTGCCCTCAGGAATATATTGATAATTTGCACGGAAATCATCCCAGTGTAATCAAACACAGAGCAATATTGGTTAATCGTGAACTTGGTATTGCATGTGGTAAACCATTCGCAGTATCAACTATTACCGTTGTAGAAGGCGGCGATAGCGAAATTTTATCGCTCGACTCTAATATTGAGTGAACAAATTATCAATCGTGGGAAGGTTTCATTGCCTCCCTATGGCTACCTTTACATGGTCAGGGTCATGAGTACTACTAAATTGATTAATTCGATGGCAGTTATTCTAACGATTTTTTCCGTTTTAACAATGAGTTTTCACTCAGTTATAGACAATAGAGAGTTAGAAGAATCTTCAATACTTGATGATAACTCCTCAATCGATTATTTTGCACTAAAGAACTCTAATGACTGGTCTTCTTCGGTTAGTGCTGCAAACCCTGTGGTACTAACTTCAGTTGAAAGTTCAACTAATAATGAAGTTATAGTTGCTGGAATAATTAGTGGTTCGACAACAATGTCTTTGGGAACTCAAAGTATTACTTCGAGTCAAAATATAGAGCCATGGATAGCCAAAGGCGATGCTAATGGAAATTGGCAATGGATACAAAAAGTTACTGTTACTGGGACTTCAAGTTATGCCGAGGTGGATATTGCTGATATTTCAGTCGCACCTAATGGAGATATTTTTGCAACAGGTAGATTCTATGAGTCAATTTCATTTGGTAGCATTTCATTAACATCTACTGGATATTATGATACTTGGGTAGCAAAACTCTCATCTAATGGTCAATGGGTCTGGGCTGAAGCTTTACGCGGTAATGGTGATTATGATGGTACATTAGTTACTTCGATAGATTGGATTCAAAGCACATCAATCACTACAGATTCAAACAATGCAGTAACTATAGGTGGTTTTTTCCTTGGCAATACAGATGCAGGCAGTAGTGGTGATGGGATTAATGCTAATCAATTAGATCTGAATGATGCGGAAATATTTGTTGCCAAATATTCCAATTCAGGCTTTAATGAATGGATTGATGATGCGAGAGGTCAAGGTTTTCAGGTAGTCAATAGTATGGCTGCAGATAATAGTAACAATGTTTGGATTTCAACTACTTTTGAGGTGAGTATGACATTTGGTACTGTAACAGCCAATGCAGGCATAAACGAAATTCCAATTGGCTTAGCAAAAATTAGTTCATCTGGTATTTGGCAATCAGCATATGCAACATCTGGAAGTGGAAATTCATTGGTTACTGGTATTGATGTAGATAGTCAAAACAATTTGTATATGTCAGGTTCATTTTCTGGTAGTGTTACTATTGGCACCCAATTGAATAGTGCTGGAGAAGATGATGCGTTTGCAGCAAGTATGAGTTCTAATGGTGCTTGGCAATGGGCCAAATCAGTAGGTGGTTCAAGTTATGACACCGGTTCAGCAATTCAACACGATGAAGCAACAGGATACACTATTCTTGGTCTTTCATCACAAAGTTCCTTGTCATTTGGTAGTCAATCATTTTCGACTCGAGGATTTAATGATTCAGTAGTTGTAACATTTAATTCAAATGGTAATGAAGTTGCATTATTTGATGCTGGCAGTTCAACAAATGATATACTTTCTGACATTGCATTGATGCCTAATGGAGCATTGTTGGTAGCAGGTAATTACAATAGCACTATTGACTTTGGAAGTTCAAGTGCACCAAGTCAAAGCACATCAGTTTTGACACCTTATATCTGGTTTACAACAACAATTGCAGTATTGGATGCTGACAGTGATGGTGTTGCTGATGATTCTGATAACTGCCCAAATACTCCAAATCCTGGTCAAGAGAATACTGATTTAGATTCCGAAGGAGATGCATGCGATTCTGATGATGACAACGATGGAATAACGGACAACTTTCCAGATAACTGCCCTCGAAATAGCCAAACTGGATGGACTAGTACTAGAGATTTCAATAACCCATCTGCTTCAACTGATTGGGATAATGATGGATGTAAAGATAATCATCCAGAAGATACTGATGATGATAATGATGGGATCCTTGATGTGAATGATAATTGTCCAAGAACATCCTATAATCCTCCAAGACCAACATGGATTTCAGATTCTGTTACAGACATGGATGGCGATGGTTGCCGAGATAGTGATGAAGATTTGAATGATGATGGCGATGCATTTGATGATTCTTTTGATGATTGTCCAACTTATTACGGAACATCAACTCAAGGTGAACAAGGATGTGCTGATTCAGATGGAGATACTTGGTCTGACGATACAGACACATGCCCTCTACAATTTGGTAATTCATCTGCTAATGGAAAAATCGTGTGCCTAGATAATGATGGTGATGGCTAGGCTAATGTCGATGATGCATTCGATTTCGAACCAACGCAATGG
>JAKUNX010000084.1 GCA_022451835.1 Candidatus Poseidoniaceae archaeon | reverse complement strand
CAGGAAATGTTCTGAGAAATTGTCATGTCCTTACACGTTGCTCCTCCGAAAAGCTTCCATCGTTCCGACAAAAAACAACTCAAGTCAGAAAATAAATCTGAAAACACTCAGAAGTCTTACATTTCTGGTTTGAGGTCATACGTTGAAACAACTCTTCCTAGTGAAAATGTGTTAAGTGAAATTGAATACAATACTATGACAATTTATGATTTAGCACAACGAATGGAGCCGCTAAATGGTCGGATTGATTTATGGACACACAGTCTTTCAGACTTAAGACCAACCACTTACAATGCAAGATTGGCTGCTGCTCGTCATCTGTTGAAGTGGCTTGGCCACAGATGGCCGGATCACCTTACTCGTGCAAGAACCGGGAAAAGATTGCCTAGAACACTTACTCGAAGAGAATTGACCATGGTTTTAGAGGCTGCTAAAACCAGTGAAAATCCTGTGGCATCGGTTGTTGTTACTTTAATGCTTGATACTGGGCTTAGAGTGAGTGAGGTATGTAACCTAAACCTAGGCGACCTGGATATTCAGGACAAATCGGCTAAAGTCATTGGCGGAAAAGGTGACAAAGACCGATTAGTCCTATTCACAGAACGAACATTGAACATGATTAATGCCTGGCTTCCAGTAAGAGATTCTAGAGTTAAAGGAGAATTTGATGCACTATTGCTAAACTCGGCGGGAAGAAGGATACAGCCTCGTGGAGTTCAAAGGCTAATGGATGCTTTAGCAATTGAAGCGGGGCTACCAAAAGGAAAGTTAACTCCTCACGTACTTAGACATAATTTTGCCACAGGATTATTGGAAAGAGGTGCTGATTTAGTATCGATTCAAAAGTTACTTGGACACAGTAGTATTGCAACTACCAGAGTATATCTTGAGATTTCTGATCAGACATTGCGTGAAGTTTACAATAGGGCACAAAATATGAGAAACACTCTTGCTGAAGCGGATGAACCTGTTGAAGAATTAGTAGAAAATACTCCCTCTACCAGCGTATCTGGTATTGAGTGACATTAATTCGACTTGGCTTTCCTCTTCGAGACTTTTTCTGGACCCATCCATTCTCTGTGAGGTTTTACTTCTTGACCTGAATGGCCTGGAATTGGACAATATTTACCCGAACGACACCGAGAGCAATTTTCCTTCGGCGGAAGTTCTACAGTCTTACGAAGACGGCCATACTTCCTTCTAGGCATGATTTGACAAAGTACACTCGGTCTTTGAACAATTCGCGGAATTATTTCTTAGCGTTCTTAAACCAAGACAATGATGATAATGGCGTGTTCCTTGAAGGACCTATTTTGCCATCTTTCGGCTTTGACTCAGTCTTTGGTTTGGCTTTTGACTTAGCCTTAGCTGCCAAATTCTTGGCTTTCTCTGAAGTCTTCTTAGCAGCAGATTTAGTTGCTGTTTTGGCTTTGGAAGCGGTAGCTTTGGCCTTTGCAGGGGCTTTCTTAACAGCCGCTTTTGCTTTTGCTGGTGCTGCTTTAGCTGCTTTTTTTGCTGCGGTAGCGGTTTTCTTTGTCGCTTGAGATGCTTTGTCAAGTTTCTTTGCTGCCGCAGCAACTTTCTTTGCTAATGCTGCTTGAATGCCAGCTTTTACTAATTTTGCCGCTCCAGCAGAAGCGACTTTAGATACTGTGTCAAGTTTAGCGGCGACTAACTTCTTTGCAGTAGCAGCACCGACTCCCGGAATTGCTGTCAATTTACTTACCTTCGAACCTTTCGTAGTCGAACTCATGGTTTCACCTAACACGGGAGAAAAGAAGTGACTAATGAATTCTTGCTCTTGAAGATATTTTTCCGTTTACTTCATGTTTGTTGAATTGTTCACCTATGTTATGGCCGAGTATTCTAGCAACGGAAATGTTGTGTTAATTGGCCAAGTCACTAAAGCAAAATCCAATCACAAAGTCGAGAAAGCCACACGACTTCTGCGTAATCAGCGGTTTCCTGGAAACAGTGACGTGGTATACTTAGGAAATATTGCTTCAGCAATAATTGCGGCTTTAGAATCACCGGATACTCCTGAATTCATCGAACTGCCAGCCTACAATGAACAAAAATGGAAACTAAAAACTGTAAGCGGGCCACTCAGTGTGACGATTACTTCTGATTCATATTGGGGGTTTGGCCTACTAACTTCTGGTTATCTGAATGTCATTGAACTTGATGGGCCTCAAAGCGTAATTTCAAGACTGATTTTTGATCTAGTTGCATCTTCTTCTTGGCGGCCGTGGCGCTTCAAACATATTAGATCAGCAAGAAAATATATGTCAAAATCATACGCGCATATTTCATTGGAAAGTAATGAAAAAACTTGGCTTAATTTTGTTGATTTATGCAAAAAGAACACTACTGAAATGATTGAAATAATGGATTCTGCAATAAGAAATGTTGAGAAAAAGGCTGATGCAATAGATGAATTAGATGGCTGGTCAAAAAATAGAGCAGAAGTGAGTATTGCTTCAGCAAAATATGATTTGAATATCGCTAAAGAAGCCCTTGCAGATCAAAACCTACCAAGCGTAGAAAGAGCCATTGCGCGAATAGAAGCATCGCTGATAGAAGCCAATCCAGATAATGCGATGAACGAAGAAAACAGTGGCTCGGTAATTGATAAATCTCTGGAAACTATCCGCTTTGATGAGGACTTGGTAATCAATCCATCAGAAGACCAAACGATACCATTAGTTGACTTGACAGAGGCTGAATAGTGAATTAATTCTCTCATTTATTGACGCGTCGCGTTGATAAAGGGGATGCTACTCGGATAGTTCGGTTGAAATGGCTTCAAAGAAGAAATCAGAGGGTAGTGGAATCCAGCAAGCAGCTGGACTTATTCGATATTTTGATGAAGAATCAGAGCATGCTTGGAAGATTACTCCTATGCAAGTATATGGCGCATGTATCATTATTGGGGTATTCTTCTACCTTGTCAATCAAGGTGTCGTTTCAGCGATTTGGAACCTATTCTAAATTGGTTTAATCATTACGATTTTGTTTTCCAAAGTCGCCATTTTTTGTGCTACTTGCATTGCAGTATCCATATCTGCAGTAGCGCCAATTGTCTTTGAACCAGTGGAATCGTGAATGATTAATCGATGAGTTAAATTCTGTAGTACACCTTCTTCTACTCTCTCGAAAACCCAGTGTTCATCTTCAATTCTTATCATTGCTGGAACATCGACAAGAGGCCCCATTTCACTGCCAGTTGCTGATGTTCGTGTTTTCAAACCTCTAAGGTCACGTATTGGATTCCAATTGCGTATTCTTGTTGGTGCGCGTGCTTTTTTTCTGCTATCTATACCGCCTCTAAATGCTCTAGTCATAAGGGTCCCATCCCCTGAAGTCTTTGACTTCGCTTCAAGGGTTGCCCTTTTCTTAATAAGAAGCGCGATGGTTTTTTGCGTTATGAATGTGATTTGGTGATGAAATACATTACTCAATGTTGCGGAATCGATTGTGATGTAATATTACTAATTATCATTGAAGTACTACCTATCAAAATGAAGTAACCAAGCATATTTACAGTAGTTGATGTAATAATCAATATCAAAACTATTGAGCCTATGGTCAACCCAAAGCCTTGTTTTGAAGGGGTTATTGCGTCTTGCTCTATGGCATTAGGAAGCACAATTGTTAGTGATGCAACACACCAAAGTGCTGGGATTATGAATATCGCCAAATGATTAAACCAATAAATCAAGGCTGGTGCAAATAATATGGTGATTCTCAACCACCAATATTCAGGTCTAGCCGCACCATCAAATCCATACCTTGGCAAAATCTGAGTAATTGATAGCATGATTGTGAATGAGGCAGTTAGCCAAAGTGATTCCTCAAGATATCGATTACCTGTTGAATATTCGCTAGTATTTTGCAGCATGAACGAGGTAATGAAAATCAGGATTGCTAAAGTCAGTAATGACATGATAGCGAAGGATTTTGTTCTTGCTTCACCTACTCTCAATAAATTATCTGAGCGTTTTCCTGGTACGCAAATAAATGCCAAAATTAATGCTTGAGAAAACAAAATAAATGTTGCAATTACTTTTTCATCGACCTGTCCTGAAACCCAATTAATCTCAATGTAATCACCAAAATAAAATCCAATCAATACAATTGCACTTACCAGGTATGTTTTGAGGAGAGCTCGCTTTTTCAGCACGATGAAGTCCTCCTCTTGTTGTAGCGAAGTGATGGCAAATAATTCTGCACTAAATGCAACCATTAATGTCGCAGCAATCACCATAACTACTGCATAATCACCATTTGGCGACATTGTTGGCTGAATCGGAAATGAGTCTGGAGAATAGTAATTTGATTCGGGGAAAAATATCCAAAATGTCAATAATGCACATGCTGAAACATATAGCATAACCTTGTTCTGAACAGCCTTCCGAATGTGATAAGGGGCTGTGCTCATACTGGGCAGATTAACCGTCCATAACGAAAAAATCAGCAATAATAGTAACGCAAATTCTCCAACTCCGTCGCCTGAAATCAATAATTTAAGATCACTAAATGCATAATCAGATTCTCCCAAGCGATTAGCCACTTCAACATGATTTGTATCTCTTGTAATGATAGCACGAGCCCTAACAATCATCAACCACAATACCATGATAATTGGTATGACTCGGTATGAACTAATCAAGCGCTTTTCAACCATAGGAGAAAAACGCTTACAGTAACGGTCGACTTTGTCAGCCACTAGCCAAAGACTGAGCATGAATATCAAAACCGGGAAGAACAGCGGCAACGAATCTCCCAGCATGCTATTGCTACTGGCATTAAGCCCTTGAGGATGGCGGAATCAACATAGAGCAGATGCTCGAGGGTCAAACATGGGGTAAGACCTTTGGGAAGAGGGTGAGTTGAAGACTCTCGCAAAGGATTCATTACTGACAAAATTAGTCAAAACCCTTGATATTGATGTTGAGAAATGGGTCTCCTCAGCAGTTTCTGTTTTGCCTGAAACTCTCCGAGTTACCACCTCAAGAAGTGATATTGAATGGACCAAACAAGAATTACGCATAATGGGTGGTAAACCCATCCCATGGATGCCTAATGAAAGCGCTTGGCAGATGCCGTTCTTGAGAGGTAAACCGCCAACTGATTATGCTACACGAATGATGACTATTCTACACGACAGCGGCAGGATTACACGGCAAGAGGCAGCAAGTATGCTACCTGTTGAAATTCTGGCTATTGATGATGAGACTGTCGTATTGGATATGTGTGCAGCACCTGGTTCAAAAACTACACAAATCGCTGAGAAATTACCTCCTCACGGATTTGTAATCGCTAACGAGCCTGTGTCCTCTAGAGCAAATATGCTAATCTCAAATCGTGCAAGATTAGCATTACACAACGTACTAATCAATCAACAAGATGGCCGATATATTGGACGTATGCCAGAACCAGGATTTGATGCAGTCGTTGCTGATGTGCCCTGTTCCGGTTCAGCAACTACTCGAAAAAATGTCAAAGTTTGGCAAAAATGGCGGCCATTAGATGGGCGAAGTTTGTTTCATCTCCAACTTAGTATTGCTGAACGCGGCGCACGTGGAATAATACCCGGAGGGAAAATGGTCTATTCAACATGCAGTGTTGATCCAATCGAAAATGAAGCAGTAGTTGCTGAATTATTGCGTAAATGCCCATGGATGGAATTGGTAGAAATCGATAGTGAAATCCTACCTTCACTAATCATGCATGAAGGTCTAAGTTCATGGAAAATTATTGATGATGATGGTGAAGTTGTCAAGATTGGTAATGAGTTGCCTAAATTACCCGGTCTGAAAATTGCTCATCTGCCACCAAGTTTGCGCCAATTACTTGATGAAGATGTCACGTCAGAAAATGAAGATGAAATTGCTGAACAACTTAAATTAACCAAGCGGTTATATCACATGGATAACGATACTGGAGGCTTTTATGTCGCCTTGTTAAGACACAAAAAAGACGCAACTCCGGAAGGTAAAGCTAGAATCTACATTCCGAAAAGAAAGTTGAACAGAGATTCTGGCTGGGAACCTCGTGTTCTTGAGGTTAGAACTGGTGGCAGGCACGCTGTAATGCCAGCTGATGAAGTTGAGATTACTGAAGTTGTAAATCAATACCAACTAGATACTGAGGGGCTGTTTTGGTGGAAACGTGGCCGAAGATTGAATCTCACGCCATATTCGGTTTACCAGCGATTATACCATCCTAAGTGCCCAAACAAAGATGGCAACTTATGGCAACATGATACCTTTCATCCGTTGAAGATTATTCATGCTGGGATGCCGTGCTTCGTCAATAACAAGGGCTCTTGGCGCACCAGACAAGAAGCCATACCGGCAATTGAGAATATTCTCGGTGATGTTTTAGTTGAAATCGATCATGATACTGTAATCGCACTACTCAATGATGAAGCGATTTTGAAACAAGATTTACTACCCGAAGAAATCAAGGATTTTTCCGGGCCATTGATTCTTAGCAGTATGATTCAAGGACATAAAGCATTGATTTCCGCATGGAGTGGTAATTGGATTAGTTTAATGATCGGCACTACTGAAAAAGACATAATTAGAGCGAAACTTCAGTTGCCATTTGAGCATGAATTAGAGGAGGAATGAAATGCAAAAAATCGCTGCTTTAATCGTTGTATTGCTGCTATCTCCTGCTATTGCAATTGCTACTGCGGAACGGAATGAAGCAGTAGTATCAACGACGATCGATAATGTAGAATCGGCTGAAACTAGACTAATAGAGTGCTTTACTTCGATATCTGCAGAAGATTGTGCAATCAATTCACAAGATGATTTGGTGTTGAATTGGTGGCCGTGGAGTGATGAGACAAACTCAAACTGGCCAGATGATGATGCTAAAGCAAGGGCAGGAGAATTATTGCTAAACCTCTCGCAAAATAATCCACTTAGTGTCGCTAATGAGGAGTTAACTGTCGGACAAGCGAATGAAAATAGACAACAAATCGAGGACTTGTTACCCATTATCAGTCTATCTGGTGAATTGAATGTATACGAAGAGTTAGATGGGCATAGAGTTGAAATTCCAATCACTATGACGCCATTGGTCAATTTATCTGACTCGACGATAATGTACATCTATCTAAGCAAAGAGTACTCTATTGATGACCATAATCGACGTTTGAATAATTTAGTTTACGAAATGAAACCAGAATTTGGTTTTAGTAACCAAGAGAACAATTCTACTGAGACTACATGGATCTTAAGCGAATCACACCTTTCCGCTGCAGGTGTTGATTTCGCTGAATCGCCATATGGTTGGTCGGTAACATTTGCATTATTTGGCGAATTGGAAGGCAGTGATACCAATCAATTGCTTTACCTAAATCAAGTCGAATTATCAACCCAGAAAGAAAATGTCGAGCTTGACCAATTTTTAGTACCGATTTTTGCAATTGTTTTTGGCATCATAGTAATTACAACAATACTTGGTAATATGTACAAAGAAGAACATGGTATGCCGATTATTAGTGGATATTGGCATCGAGAAAAAGCCAATTGTTTAGTTGTTGAATTTACCACAAAAAGCCGCCGTATGGAGATAAAATCGCTTGAAGCAGACGCCCCATGGAAACTATCTTCAAGATTCAAAAGCCGATTTATTGAAGCTAACAAATCGGTTAATATTGAATTAAAATTCAAACAACCTGAAACAACTGATTGCCGATTACACATTAAATTAGAAGTTGATGAGTTAGGAGTTTGGACACAATTCTTAGCGATTACAACAAACATCGATTAGCATAAATTAGCGAAGTTTGAAGAAGTGTAAGTATAGCCTATGATGGTGCCTGATATGGATTTGGATGATGTCGACAGGGCGATTCTCGCTTCACTACTGAGTGATGCACGGGCTAGCCAGCGTCAATTGTCAAGAGATGTCGGAGTAGCACAAGGAACTATTACCAATAGAATCCGAAGGATGGAAGAGTTAGGCATTATCAAAGGCTACAGTGTAGTGATTGACCCTGAAAGCGTTGGGTGGAATATGACGATCATGGCTGGGCTTAGAATTGCCAAAGGAATGATGATCGATGTGCAACAAAAAATCGCGGCTGACCCAAGAGTTTTCTCTGTTTACGATGTGACTGGTGACTGGGATTCAATCATTCTTGCAAGGGTAAAGAATCGGGCGGATTTGGA
>JAKUNX010000083.1 GCA_022451835.1 Candidatus Poseidoniaceae archaeon | reverse complement strand
GCAATGTATTATAATCTCACAATTTTTTACAGCAGCATCTAAATCTTCTAACTTCGTTATATCACAACGTTTCATAACAAAATTTTGCTCTTCCATAGCGCTAATTTTTGCTTGGTTCATACCGATACCAATCACAGAATTACCTGCTTCCCGCAATCTATACATAATCGCCTTACCAAGTGTACCAGTAGCACCTGTAACCGCTATTTTCATACTTACACCTAGACTATTTATGTGAAACTTTTTGCCAAATTAAGACTATTAATGCCGGCAAAGAAACTGCTAATAACTAAGCAAAACAAACCGGCAAAAGATAGCATCTGAGTATCAGTCTCGCCTCCCAACATACCACTTAACAACTTATTCTAATAAAAAAGGATTCAACCTACATATTCAGTTAATGAATCTATGAGATTAGACTAAATCAAAATGTGAATTGCTATCTAATCTATTTAGACAGACTTATTGATTGCATCGTATTGTTGAGGCCATGGAACTTGTTTTGATTGTAGTGAGCATGATAATCACTATCCTTGCGGCAGCATTGACAGTTCCTGCAGGTTTTGGCCTGGCAACTATGCTTACTCCAGTAATTCTACTTTGGCTGCCCCCACATGAAGCAGTTGCGGCTGTTGCAATAATTCATGGAGCGCATAATGCTTGGAAACTAAAATTGCTAAGATCTAGTGTTGATTTTTCCGCAGTGAAACGCTATGGTTGGGCATTGGTAATTGGTGCAATAATTGGCGCAGTACTACATTCACATATTCCTTCAGACCCATTGCTACTAGTTGTTGGGGTTGCTTTAATTGTTCTACCAATTCTATCAGTTACTGAAAGATGGACAAACATTAGGCTACCAGATACTGAGGATAGAATCGGCGGATTTGGTTCTGGGTTCTTTGGTGGCTTAACCGGACATCAAGGCGCTTTGAGAGCTATGTTTCTACAAAAAAGATTACCCGATAAAGTAGCGTATGCAGCGACTGCAAGTATCCTAGCATTAGCAGTAGATCTCACTCGAATACCAATCTACATTATGTTCGAGGGTAGTGCTATTCTTGACGAATATATATTGATTCCATGCTTAGTGTTATCAGCAATACTAGGAGTTAATTTGGGTAAACGTTGGCTGACTAAGTGGAAGCAAACGCACATTAGAAGTGGAATACTTATCGCTATAGTTGCCAGTGGTATAATGTATATCGCCGAGGCGACTAAAAATCTTGGTTATTGGTAAACAATCAGAAAGTAGATTGCCACTCTTCAACATCTTGAGCTGCTGCCCAGTCTTCATCGGTGGTTTCTCCACGAGCCTTGAGGACCTCTCTAGCCAGTAGCCAGTAAATTAGAGCAAGTGATCTACGTCCCTTGTTATTTGCCGGAACAGCAATATCGACATTTCTCAAATTATTGTTAGCATCAACTATTCCAACAACTGGAAGTCCTGAATTTACTGCTTCCTTCAATGCTTGTTGGTCTGCTGCTGGGTCAGTTACGAATAGTACATCTGGCTCAACATATGAGCGAAGTGCCGGATTGGTTAGAGAACCAGGGATAAAACGGCCAACAGCTGCATTGGCACCGATTGCTTCAGCAAACAATCTTGCTGGTCTTTGACCATATTGTCGGGCAGAAACGACCATAATTCTTGGAGATTCAAACTTGTTGAGGAAAGTTGCAGTACTTCTTATTCTTGAGTCAGTCATGTTTACATTGAGCAAGTAAAGTCCATCATCTCTAACGGTATCAATGAATCTTGCCATATCTGCACTCTTCTGTTGAGTACCGATATTAACAGCATTCTCTTCATAGGTTTCAAACGGCAATAGTAGGCTTGCTTCTTCAGACATGAATTAACCTCAGCAATCGCCCCACTTGACCCCCATATTAAACCGCTTCGCAATAATACAAATTTTGGAAAATAGGAAATATTTCCAAAAAATGACTCATATTGGCGAAGATTAGAAGTCTCAAGACATTAAACGCATACTATGGGAGAGGGGACAGTAAACCAGAATTCTCCTAACTTTGACCTGTCTAAGGCAAAGAAAAGTAAGGATGGATTTTGGCGTGATTCAAATAACAGTCTGCTAAAAGTAAGTGCTAGTGATATCGAGCGCCATTCATACTGCCCAGTGTCTTGGGAATTGGCGAAAAAAGGCAAAGGTGGCAAAGGAGAATCTATTGAAATGGGTAAAACCAAACATGCACAAATACATCAAAAAGTTACTGATTTCAAATCAAAACAAATCCTGTTTAAGCGTCAAATGATAATTTGGACTTGGTGGTTTACCGTGATTATTGCTATCGTTATTGATTCAATTGCATTTATGATGATTGATGATGTGTTGTTATATCCAAAAGATATGGCAAGATATCTAGCAATGTGGAGCCTAACCGTACTTGCCGCTGGAATAACTACAATCTACATTCCGTGGCGGAAATGGTTTGGTTTAAATGAAAACCTTAGAAATGAAAAGAACAAATTGATTGAAGAAACTAGAATTATTGAACCTGAATGGGAACCTAAAGATTTCGAAGGTGGATGGTTTGAAGCTGGTAAAGTAGAGATAAGTTTACTATTCGCTGCTATGTTACTAGGTCTTCATTCAATTGCGCTTAATGCTGCTGAAAATCGCATGCAAGCTGGCTTTATTTTGATAATACTAGCAATGGTATGGACTTTAGCTGCTTCGTGGCAATTGCAAAAAGCGCTTATTTCTGAAAATGAATCTGAATTAGCGAGAAAAGATGTTGGCCTTGAACCTGGTTCAAAAGTAGCCTATTCTGATGATGAAGACACAGCAGGATTACTAATTGACAAACAAACTGGAATTAGAGGTAGGCCTGATCAAATTGTGGTAATCGATGGAGAATTTATTCCAATCGAGCAAAAAACGGGGAGAATTCCTAAACGCCCACATACTTCTCATCGTCGTCAATTGTTAGCTTATATCCATCTTGTGGAAATAAATACTAAGCGAAACACTCCATATGGAATCTTACAATATGGTAAAGAAAATATTCATCAGATTACATGGGATGATGCAGCAAAATCTGAATTATTTGATGAGGTTCAAGAAATCCAGCGGTTGATGGTTGAAGGTGGCGCTAAACGTAATCATCAACGTGTTGGCAAATGTCAAAACTGTTCAAGAAAATACGCTTGTAATGAGTCTCTAGCGTAATCATTCATCACAAGGTGCTTCGATTGGATACTGTTGACATACTCTATGAACAGTGATTACTATGATGAAATTATCTTGGAATGCTCCAAAGGTATTCTCGCCCCAACCTCTAGCCTCGACATCTAATTTCCAGTCACCGGTCTCAAATTCAGGATTTGGCTCAAAAGTATCTACAGCAGGTGGAACATCTTCACAGACATCTTGTAGCCAAAATGAAACTCCTGAGGGAGTAGTAACTTCAGCACGAACATATCGTAACTCGCTAGAAATTACTTCATCAAAGCATGAGACTGTGTCAGAACCGCTCATTCCAACTTTAAAGTAAATCTCTATTCTCTCCACAGCACTATCAACTGGGAATGAAGTCTGGTTGGAATATGGTTGTACCGTGATTGTAGAAAATGTATGTGCCATGTCTACTTTATCAGGATATGATACTTGGTATACATCTTCACGTAGCCCTTCAATAGTCTCTCTTGCTTGTAGCAAACCTAAACATCCTGATAGACTAGATGTCATCAATGTCATTAGAAGAAATACTACTACACTATTTCTCCTCATGATGTGGCGATAGTTAACTTGGTTATCAATTAAGTGATTATTCGGGCGACTATTTGAAGTGGAGAAAATAATCGCCGGGTGTCCGAATGACGCACATGGTGGCCGAGCAATAGCTATGACGAACCCTATGAAAGCCGACGGACATCACTCAAATTCTGCCCCACAAACAGGACATTGCTTTGCCATTACTGGTATTTCAGCACCACAGGCTCCACATTCAGCGGTCTTCTTTGTCGATTGGCGTCGTTTAGGCTTTTGTCTAGCAGGTTGAAGTTCATCATTAACATCTATCTTAGATAATGGTTGATCATCATCATCTACCGTGAAGTCAGAACTTATTTCTTCAATCTCGTTACCAGCAATTGAAGAATCAGAAAGTCCCATGCCAATATGAACTTCGTCACCTGGCATTACACCATCTTCACCAGTTATCTCATACAGCCGGCCTCTAATTTCAGCATCGCTGGCAGATAATTCTGACTCGTCATCTTTGTGAGCTTTTAACTCTCCTTTAGCAGCTAACATTTCATCAAGGTCTTGCATTCCGTCACTCATTTCTTTGAGTGTCTTTAATTTGGTAGTTACTTGTGACTCCAATTCTTCAATCTCTTCAGGAGTTAGTCCTTCAGTGTCGAATTCTTCCTCATACATCTGTTCAATCTCAGCAATTTCAGCCTCAGCAGATGCAATGTTATCGTCCCAATCATCTTCCAATTGATCTTCATCATAACCGAATTCCTTGACTGTTTCAGCAAAGTTCTCGGTACCAGAAACAATTGTATCTTCATCCTCTTCTGGCAAGGCAATTTCTTGTTTTGGAACTACTTTTCTTTCTCGCTTTTCTCTTCTCTCAAAGAACGAGGAGACATCTTGTATAGCACCACAATAAGGACAATTATCCATCAAATCTGGCACTGATTCTCCACATTCGTGACAAGGGTGGAATTGTTTTCTCGCCTTTGCTAGATTGAAACCACAGTGAGGACAATGCTTCTCATCTCCTTCAATTTCACCATCACAGGCAGGGCAATATTCGTAAATATCTCGCTCAACTTCTTCTTCAGACTCTCTAGTTAACCAGATTGCAGCAACAAAAATCCCTATCAAAATTGCTACTGCAATACCGATTAAAGCAGCAGTACCCATTCCAGATTGTTCCCCTTCGACATCGTTCGAAACTGTTGAAATGGTGGTTAGTTTTCTAGTATATGTGTTGGTAACCGATGGGTCTGATGGAACCAACTGAATTGTTGTAGAAGGTGATGATGCGATGAATTGACACTCAATTGAAACCTTTTGGCCTATGGAAGTTACATTAACAGGAATTGTTGTAATTAAAGAATTGATTGTTGAATCAAAACAATCAATCGTTAAAGAACCAAGTTCTTGACTGGTTAGGTTAATTGCAAACGTGTATTGTTCACCTTCATCAAGTGGTAGAGATACTGCGCTTCCTTCATCATCAAGGATGCGTAAACTGGAACCCGCCCAATTGAGTACCAAACCAGATTCTACAGCAATGGTATTTGTGGCAATATTGTTGGTCAAATCTCTGTCAGCAGAATCTGTTGATGGAGTCCATTCTGCAGTAAATTCGGCTGTATGTGAGCCTGCTGCTGTGTTTAACTCAGCGGTCCAATAATATGATTCTCCTGCATTTAGTGAAATTAATATTGAAGTGCTAGTAACTCCTTCAAATGTATAAATTAGATTACCTGTAACTGCTTCGCCTCCAAGATTAGTTACCGATACACCCCAAGTTACTTTCTCACCGGCTTTGACTACTGAAGAGGAAGGTAAGGCAATTGAATCAACCAATACATCCGGCTCTTCCAGTATAATGAACGAAGTACTAATTCTGTCATTACTGGTATCTTCTTGAGTAAATGCTCCATCTAAGAAGGGGTCAATAACCGCTGTTACCTGATAACTTCCTGGATCTAAAGTCCCTACTAGTCCATCATCAAAGGAAGTACTCCATGATTGCTGAGAGGTTTCTGAACCAACAAGAGTCACGGTAAATGGTTGGCTTGCTATCATGCCGTCGTCATGAACGATTTCTAACCACATAGTAACATCAGTACTGCCTGATTCTCCGGTTCTTCCTATTATTCCATCAACGGTCCATGGCCCTTCGTATGAGCCAGAACTTGGTGAAACAGATATATCTCCAATATGATAGAGGTCCATTCTTGGCTCAACTAATAGATTTACATCAACTGATTTCCCTTGTTCAGAAGCTTCCAAAACATCATCGTTGAAATCTGGAGTTACGTAAATCGTGTAAGAGCCTGTTTGCGGTGCAGTAAATGTAGTATTTACCCAAGTTTCTTCACTGGCATTGAGAGATTTAGTTTCAAGATATTGGTTGGCTAAATTTCCTGGTAAATTGACTTCAAGTTGACTGATACCTGCAGGTTGAGAACCGGTATTCTTGACTAGATTGGAAATCTGTACTGTATCACCTGAATGAATCATAGTTGAAGGAGTTAATTCGGTTTGGATTACTCTAAGGTTGGGTAGTCCAGTCACCTCAAATTCAACGAAAAAGGAGACCTCATTACCGCTATTGCGAGGATATTCAAATGTTATCCAAATTTTATCATCGCTCTCCAACAAGCCATCCCAAGTTGCTTCAACTGTTTGAGATGAGTCGCCTTGGATATCTATTACATTCTCTACGAACTTATTTTCAGAACTATACTGATTTTTGTAAAAGGCATAACCGACATTGTTCGCTTCACTTTGTTGAGTGTTGGTTAAAGTGAGATAAAAAGTGACTGAATCACCAACATTTAGTCCAGTTGATGGAATCATTGCCACTTGACTTTCGGATGCTTCAACTCCACCGCTGTTATATGCTGAAACACTAAGTGGTAAAGCAAGCATAGCAGCCAATATAGCTGCCATCAAAAGCGCCTTGATGCGTGCCATCAGTTCTATGGACTAGTGATGAAGCACTTGAACCCATCTCTAATACAAGCAAAATATCAATATATTGCGCATTGAATAAACTCGGCCACACTGATTTATCAATCAATTAGTGGATTTGCCAATAAACAAGGGTAGCATTCAAGGCTTACGCCCAATGTGTAGTTAACATGCGAGCAGTTCTTACGGCATCAATAATGTGTTTATTGATGGTAATTGCTAGTATTCCTAATAATGATGATAATGCCGTATTATTGGTTGAGGAAACTAATATTGCTGAATCTAATTCTGATGTAGGAATCAGTTTCTCTAATGGTCCAACAAATGGACAAAGTCTGACTGGTGTATACACTCTTTCATTCAGTTTTTCCGGAACTGGTACTGTTTCATCACTTGATGTTGAAATTTCAGATGACAGTACATTATGGACTAATATTGCAACTTTAACTTCCTCGCCGTGGGTTACATATCTTGATACAACTGCTTTTGCCAATGGAACCTATGAATTACGAGCAACCGCTCATGACTCTACAGTCTCTGAAAATGTTGTTGAAACATCTCAATCATTTACCATTGATAATCAAATTCCTGTAATTACAGAATTTAGCATCAATAACATCGAATAGGGTAGCGGTACAAGTGCATCTGTTTGAGCCTGGTTCTCAACTGCATCGGATGGAATCTTAGAATTCTCTTGGAATGCAGTAGATGATGATTTACTACGTGCAACATTGACCAATGTTCCAGGTCCAGGAGCACCATCTAGCGATGGTCCGTCAAATATCAATTATGGCTGGGACTGGTCTTCTGGAAGTTTCTCAGAAGATACGTGGAATCCTCGCTTAACCGTATATGACAACTCTGGCTTAACAGTAACTCAAACGATGTTCATCGGCATTGACCGAACTGGTCCAACTATCGGGACTATTTCCACCGGATCAAGTTCTGGTTGGGTAACATCTTCATCGGTTACTCTAACCGGACTAATCAACACAGCTGATGATGGTCTTGGTAGTGGTGTTGCGTATACTGAAATTAGCCTTGATGACGTAGTTTGGACACAAACCACCTCAGACTCATATACTCTAAATTTGGATGATGGTGTCCATACAATATCGCTTCGAGCAACTGATAATGTTGGTAATATTGGTCAAATTAGCCAGATTACAGTTCAAGTCGATACCGAAAATCCAATTGAGGGAGAATGGCTAGTTGATGAATTGACTACCGCATTAATTGGAGCTGCAAGTGTAGAGTTTGTCGCAAGCGATACTAGTTCTGGTATTGATATTACAAACTCCTTTATCGAATATGGTTTCGATTCTAATGGCTTTGGTCAAACTCCTGACATTTCAGGTAACTGGCAGCCCTCTATGGGGACTGGGCTAGACAGTACTGTTGCTCAATCAAGTTGGGCTACAAAGTCTCGACAATACCTAATGCTCAGAGCAACTGTTACCGATGTTGCTGGAAATAGTATCCAAACCAATCCTGTGTTCTATCAAGTATTACCGAGTATCGATTTTCAATGGAATTTAACGAATACTAATGTCGATAGATTGATTGTCAAACCTGGCGATAATACTGGCAATGTAACC
>JAKUNX010000082.1 GCA_022451835.1 Candidatus Poseidoniaceae archaeon | reverse complement strand
ACATTGCATCTGCTCTACGTACTAGAATCCAAACTCCAACTGCTATAATTAAGACGTATGCAGCGATTGTCATTAAGTTCTCTTGACTGGTATCAATTTGAGGTGGAATACCTAGTACAACACCTAACAGCCCAAATACCGGTAATGCTAGAATTATTCTCAATTGTCTTCTACTATCTGCAAGTGCTTGGAAGTGGTCAGCATATAATGTCGATACGCCTTTCCTCGCTCTTTGGTAATCTTCGTGAATCAATCTGAATTCTTCTGTACTCATCCAAGTCATACGCCATAACCAAAGAGCTGCAATAGTAAGTACTGCAGGTCCCCAATAAATGATATTGAATAAGTGGAAAGCAAAACCAAATGCCAAAATTCCAGAGTATATCGAAAACAAACGGAATTTCTCGTTTTGTCCGTTTAGTCTTGCTAATACAAGTGATAATAATCCAAAGATGATAAACGCAACAAAGGAAGAAGATTGACCTGGAGACCAAGAGTAAACTTCATCCTTGTAGACATAGCGATCATTTCCTTCGACATTTTTCGCCATCATATCGGTATCAAGTTGTACTATGCAAGTGCCATCGATAGATTGCCTCCACCAATCAATAGTGTTTGAAGTAATGTCCCAACTAACGGTAGTCTCATTATTTGGGCCAAGTAGTACAATTGGATCAACTAGCGTATTGTCAGTAGAGCCTGAACATTCTAATGAGGCAGTAAAGAACACGGCTTGTGCAGTTCCATCGTTACGGATTTTGGCACTTATTGTGGCATCAGTGCCCTCTTCCATAGTACCAGAACTTATCCATACTTCACTAACGCTAGGGTCAGCGAAGACGTCTAACTGGAAAGTAAATGTTGATTCATTGAATACAGTATATCCACTATTTTCGGTCGGATGGAATAGTCTGAATGTTAAGTCCCAACCATCCGCAGTAATGATATTTGGACGATCTGGCGCGTCAACAACAATGGTTAGCGGATCGCTAACATCCCAAGCCTCTCTAATCGGAAGTAGAATCCTTGATTCAGCGCCTGCTGAACCACTGCCACAGTCTTCTGGAGATAGAGACAATGGTACTGATGTAGAATCGTCGACAATCAGCGTGAATGACCAAGGGTATAGTGATTCATCTAAACCTGCTGAACTGAAATCAAATAATCGCTCTGCTGCGCACAATTCTAGCTCGTAAGCTACGGCATTAGATGCGCCAATAGGTATGTGTGAATAAGTGATGTCTACCGTCATAGGGCCGTCTGTTTCATCTGGTTTGAGGTCAATATCACTCGGCTCAAAGAATCTTGACATCTTAAGAGTTGAATTAAGATATCCTTCGCCATCAATGCCCGCATCCTGCGGAGTTAAGTGAACTGAAAGAAGCGCATATAATCCAAGGTCGGGGCTTATTTCTTCAGCGCTAACAACAAATTGGAAGGAGATATTTTGACCGACTGGCATGAATAGACTTGAGGGCGCTCCAGATTGAAGCATCCAATCACTACTTTCTATCACTCCACCGGGTTTATTTATTGCATAAGTCAAATCTACAGTAACATCTCGATTACCCATGTTTATGACTGTGGCTTCAAATGTTCGATTCCAGTATCTATGATACAGCATTTCATCTTCCCATTCGACCACTTCAAGAATAAACATTGGCGAGATTAACATTCTAACTACTGCAACGCCAGCGGTAAGTTCTGTTGCCGGATCAATCAAGCGAATAGTCAAATTGTGAACTGAACCATCGTTAAGAGAAATACCTTCACCGAGTTCAGGGACAGAGACAGTAACACTGCCTTGTATTTCCTCATCTATGGGGAGAGTCATTGTTTGAGAGGCTGGAACTACAATCCAGCCGCCATCAACTGCTACTTCTACATCGAAGGTTTCCTCCAAATTTCCAGAGTTAGTTACAGTGAAATTGACAACTTGGTCTTGACCAGGAAGCACGCCAATTTGGAATGGAGCATCTATACTCAGATCTCTTTGCTCGCTTACGTTTGCTATGATGTCGGCACTCAAATTAACGCCAGTATCTGTTGAAACCCACAGAGTTGATTTGTAAAAACCATCAGAATCTGCATCATTTGTTGCAGATAGTCTAACTTTAACTGAATCGGTATATCCAGGAGCAATCAATATTTGATTAGGACTTTCAAGTGTGAAATCAACCTCGCCCGATAGAGAGTCGTCTAACCATAAAGAATAGATTGTCGGGGTATTTCCTGTATTTGATATGTAAACTCTAGTAAGCGGAGTTTCAGCCAAAGTGGTGTTGATAGGTACCAATTGACTAGTAGGAGATAATGAAGCATTGACATATGGTCCAACTCTTATTGAAACGGGAACTATATCGATTAGTAGCCCTGATGTACTATCTTCAATCTTGACATTTACATTTTGAATAGAGTAAGCCTCAGCTTGAGGATCTGTAGCGACATTCAACTGGAAGTCGCGCATGTGCGAGTTACCACTAATCGGATAATCTGCTACATCAGCTGACAAATCAAGTATAGTATCGCCGCTTGAGCCTGAAGCGTTTACTGATGTAACCCAACCATCTGGCAAATCATCCATAATTGACAACCTATACGAGGTTAAATCATTACCAGTGTTTTCCAATAATAGTGGAATTGCAGTAGTCACGCCCAGTGGAACGTCGAATGGACCTTTGTCGACAATGTCTGCACCTTGAATTGAAGGTACATTTATTGAAATATTTCGCTCAATCGAGGTTGTAACCAAGTTAGGAATCAATGGCGGGTTAGGTATAGATGCAACAACTGGAACACTCAAAATGCCAGCTAGCGGGTAATCGCTATCAGGTCCTTGAACCCCTAATGCACCGATCTTGGTAGTGCCCAATGCCATAGCAATAAGTGATTCATTAGAAACACTTGCGTTCCACCGACTAACCTCGTTAAATCCGCCGCTATTAGATGGCGTAAATGTCATATTTCCTGCTTCAATTAAACCGTCAACTGTAGCAATCAAAGGATTGTTTAGATTGTGTCGCACCTCTATATCCATGTGCCTAAATATTTCGACACCATTGCCATTCTTTGCTGCTATTACATCATCTACTGAAAGATCAATGGTTTCTTCGACTAGACCAGGGTCAACAACGATAACAGGCGCTACTCGCAACGGAGTGCTGGCAGTGACTGGGATGCCGCCATTAGATGGTATTGCTTGCACCCAAACACTCAGAGTGTCTGCCTCTCGGTTATGATCTGCACTATCAAGAGGCATTTTTACCGGCGGAACAGTGATGTTTACAGAAAATGTTGCGATATCACTCTCATTCAAAATTGCGGTTGTAGTAGCACCTAGCCTAACACTCCATCGACTTGATGTCGTTGAAAAACCAGCAATAAGGTCATATGAACCTGGGGCATTACCATCATTTTCTATTGTTGCATTGAATCCTACTTCATCGCCAGGAACTACGAGTTGAGTTGTAATTGGCATATCCAAGATTGCAGTGTATGACTCTCCTGCCATTACCATAGTTGTAGCCGTAAGGCTATATCTAGGAACATTAGGATCATTGACAGAGGTCAACGTCAAGACTATTGTGTCAATATCTGTTCTAGCTGCATCTGAAGGTACCGAAACCTCGATTTGGATGTTGATTGTGACTCCGGAAGAAAAACTAGTTGTTTGATGAGTATCTAAGCTCATATCAGCCCAGCCTTGTGTGGACGTAATACCGATATCGAAGTAATCATCTTGTGACCCCGTATTGGTTATCCAGTAGTTTAACGTAGTAGTTAGCCCAGGTTCAGTAGTCCTATCCGCAGGCGTAGATAGTGTTGCAGAAAATTCTGAGAATCTAATATTTGATGTGTTGAATGTTTCAGTCCATGTGCTACCTGTTCCATTGAAAATTATTGAGGCGGTAAGAGTCCACACTCCTGAAAATGAAGAAGCGTCAAAGTCAAAACTGACATTTGCAGGAATCGGTGCGATGTAAAGAGAACCCGGGTCGATGAATATTTCACCGGAATAATATGTTTCAGATTGAGTAGGGTCTGCTGTATCTACAAAGTGAAGTTCGAGATTGGCTGTGATTTGTTCTACTCCTTCATTCAAGACTGTCGCGTTAAAGGTTTTAACCGCGTTAGGAATTACTGCTTCAGTCTGCCCCGGTTCCGGCGCAGGAATATTATCTCCAAGCACGGTACCCACAAGATAACGTGGAGCGCTTCTAACATCAAAATCAATTCTCATTTCATTGTTGCCGGAGTTTGGATCTGCTAACGAGAAGGTTTCAGCAAAAAGCCTCTGATCATTACCAGGTGAAGCAGTCCAATCTATCAAAACTGGAATGTGAGAGGTACTTGGTGCAATCGGGCCAATTTCTATTGCCGAAACTAAAGTCCTAGTAGATGCCGATGAACCTTGGTGATACAATGAAACAACGACTGTACCTGCTGCAGAACCGGTATTTGAAACCACAATTCTAGCTACATGTGTTGCATTCTCGACATATACATCAACGCCATCTTGAACTGAACCTGCACCATCTAATGTGAAGGATGTGACACTAAAATCAGGTGAAGATCTAGCTGACGTTGTTGTTTCAGAGGAGGCAAACGGCGTTGCAATAGGAGTTACTAGCATGACCAGTAACAAAGCTGCAATTGCTGTTTTACTACGATTAAGCAGAAACGCCACCTCCTCCTTTGGGGACTTCGAAACTATCGATATTGACCTTCTTACCCTGCTTCTTCCACTGAGCAAGTAATTGCTCAAGAAGACGTTCGTGATCCCTATCGCTAATACCTAATCGGCGTCTTTCTTCCCACAACAATAATTGCTCAGTCTTGCTCAAGAGCGCATCTCTTAGGTATAGTTCCAATGTTCTTCGATAAGCATCACGGTCTGAAATTGCGTAGACAATTGTATCATCATCAACAAATTGATCCGCACGATGTTGGATAATATTGCCGAGCGTTAGTGCTTCGTCATAAGAAATCAATCGCTTATCCAATTCTGCTTGAATTGTAGAGGCTGCTTCTTGAAGTTCATATTTGCCAGGGGCGCGTTGAATCTTCTTCAGAAACTTTCGAGCCCGACGCGACAGACGTAGCCCTACCATAGGTATGGGTTGCACAAGGCAGTTATTCAAAGAATCGGTTGCCAAGGGGTCTTTAAGTCGAAATGAATTGAATTCCATTCAAAATGCATAAAAGATGCACTAAAGCATATTTTTACTATGGATTACAACAAATTTCATGAGAATTACCGGGTCAAATCTCAAATTATGATGAAATGCAACAATTCATGAACATTATCCGCTAGGTTAGTTCATGAGCGATGTAATTAATCTTGAAGTTGGCCAAGCCGCACCAAAGTTTTCTTGTCTAGATTCAAATGGAAATAATCATTCTTTAGAGCAATACATGAATGATGGAAAATCAGTGATTTTGTACTTCTACCCGAAAGATTCCACTCCTGGATGCACTACACAAGCATGCGACTTCAGAGATTCTATGTCACGTTTGAATAATGGAGAATATGTTGTACTTGGTGTGTCAAAAGATTCTGCTAAATCACATGATAAATTCATTGACAAACAGAATCTCAACTTTCCTTTGTTGATGGACGAGGATACATCGCTGCACCAACTATATGGCGCCTGGAGAGAAAAGAGCATGTATGGTAGAACCTACATGGGAACTTCACGTTCTACCTTTGTGATAGGAAGTGACGGCAATCTCAAATGGGTTGGATATGGCGTAAGGTCAAAAGGCCACGTTGACAAAATAATGACTGAGCTTGGCATTGCTTGAGGCGATAATTTGTCGAGTGACATCTCTCCTAACGAACGAATTGAGTTGCCAAACAACAGTGTTGCTTGGTCGCCATGTGCAATTGGGACTGGATTGAATATTGGAAATGATTGCTCTATTGGTGCTTTAGCTCACATTGGCAGAGATGTAACTATTGGAGATAGATGCCGAATTCAAGGTGGCGCTTATATTGCAGATCTTTGTAGTTTAGGTGATGAAGTTTTCATTGGACCTAATGCTACATTACTGAATGACCGCTTTCCCCCATCTGGCAATAAAGAATTGTGGCAACCAATTATAGTTGGCCATAATTCAGTTATCGGTGGAGGTTCAACAATAGTCCCTGGCTGTAATATTGGTCAAAATTCCGTTCTAGCTGCTGGCGCAGTGTTAACAAAATCATTACCAAATAATGAGGTTTGGGCTGGTAATCCTGCAACCTATTTGATGACGAGAGAAGAATATGATGCCAAGCGCTAATTATATCGGTATAACTGGAGGTGATTAGATGGATAGGAAAGCGGTTGTAGCAGACTTCCTCAGGAAATGTATCGATTATGCCAATGATTCGATAGCAAGAAAGCGTCAACGCGATGAAAATGAACTGATTCCTGCTTGGGAAACATACATCGAATTTACCCAACATGCAATCGATGAAATCCATACGGGAAAACTTGACTCGTGGTTCGAAAGAAAACCTAGATCAAATCTAAGTAAGCCAAAGCGTATTGACATAATGGAAATGGGACATAAAGAACGTTCTGCTTGGTTAGCCGGAATCATCTCTCCACGTCCACTAATTCTTGCTTCGACAATAGATGAAAACGGTATCAAAAATCTCGCCCCGCTTACATCTGTAATGGGCGTATCTAACACACCGCCGCTGTTTATCGCATCTTTTAGTAGGAATAAGCTAAAACAATACCGAGGGACTTTACTAAATATGCGTCAGACCGGTAAAGCAATTCTTCATGTAATGCCAAGCACTTTACAGGCAGTTGATTGGATTGATATGGCTGGTAGCCCAATCCCGCCGGAAGATAGTGAATGGGATCTAATTGATGTTACACCAAATGATGACGAAGATATGTTAATCCAACAAGCAATTGCAGCGATTGAAGTAGAACTTGTTGAAGAAAAGAATTGCCAAATGCTGTTGCAAGACTTGCAGTCATGAAAGTAACTCATATCTGGACTTCAAGTGATAAAATTCCTGAAACTGGGTTAGATGTCTTGACACAACATGGCATGGACAATATCATGGCAGCTCCAGACGGATGGTCAAAAAAAGTAGACAAGCATTATGGAACTAAAGATTGATTGAATTCCACATCATTTCTAAACCCTCATCTAGTGAGACATTCGCTTCCCAATTGAGTAATTTCTCACTGTTGGAAATGTTTGGCAACCTTCGTTTAACATCGCCATGATATCCTTGACTGTGAATCAAATCAACATCCTCGCCAAATTGAACTATTTTAGTCGCTAAATCGATAATAGAGATCTCTTCAGTTGAACCTAGATTGAATACTTCTCCAGTTGGCAAGTCTTGCATACCTGCACTGACAAAGCCTTTGACAACATCATCAATCCAAGTAAAACTCCTAGTTTGGCTACCATCGCCATGAACAGACAAAACTCCTGAATCCATTAGTTGATTGAAAAACATTGCAATTACCTGACCATATTCATCACCACATAATCTTGGGCCATAGGTATTGAATGGGCGGATAATTTGTACATTCAAACCATCTCTAGCTGCGTGTTGGCAGGCAATTTCTCCCAAATACTTACTACCACCATATGAATGTCTTTGGTGCTCACTTGGGTCAGTAAATACCATCGCGTCGCCATCACTTATTGGCTGAGATAGTGGTTCACCAAATGCTTCAGGCGAGGATGCAAAGACATATTTGGCATCATGAGCCATGGCTAATTCTAAGGTTCTTAGAGTGCCATTGACATTAACATCAATTACCGAATGTGCTGCTTCATGAAACCATTTGGTGCCATTAATTGCAGCAAGATGGTAAACTAAATCTAGACCTCCTAATGCTTCAACACAAGTGTCTAAGTCATCAATATCTCTAACATCACCAGCATACAGCGAAAAATTTTCACTTTCAAGGATTGCATCAAGATTATCTTCACTGCCACGGAACATCGAGTCTATTGCCACCACTTTATGACCCATTGAGACCAATGATTCACATAGTGATGAACCGATAAATCCAGCCCCACCAGTAACCAAAATTCGCATATCAGACATGTTAATCGGCTCGCTCAAGGACAGTAAGTGTAACCTTATCGCCAACTTTACTCATCTCGACCAAATCGCCGGTATTTACTTCCATACATGGATCTGATTCAAATCCATGGCCATATGGTAAATTTAGCAAGGAACATGCAGGAATAGTTAGTGAACAAATATCTCGATTAACAATCCCTTTTGGCCCCTTATTGGTGTAAATCAATCCCATCAGCACATATGGTGCCACTGTTGATCCTGAACCCTTTGGATAGATTAGAATGGTGTCCTCGATTGCCTGACCGTCAAGTGGATGGCCAGTCTCTTCAATAACACCCGTAT
>JAKUNX010000081.1 GCA_022451835.1 Candidatus Poseidoniaceae archaeon | reverse complement strand
CTAGAATCAATTCTTTCAACAGATTCAGGCAGTCGAACCGCAAAGGTTGATGTTAATGACGACCCAATATCGGCGTCTGCTGCAGTTGTACCGACACAGCAGCGGATTGAGGCAATGCGGCGGGTTGATGTTGCAAAACTTGCATCGGTTGAAACACCAGAAATCCACGATTTTTTCAGTTATGGTCGATTAGTGTTAGTTGCGATTATAGTTCCCATTCCCCTTCTGCTGTTTTTTTCGACCGACGACGGGGGCCTCGTTCTCGGCTCTTTCATCGTTACCACTGCTCTATTTGTATTAGCGTACTTTTATTCCACACGAACCAAGATTGCGCATTTCAAAATTCAACAAACTTATGTTTGGTATCAAGGTAAATCTGTAAGATTCATTTACGTCAGAGAAGTAACGGACAAATTACTGACTTGGAACACTACAACTACCTCAAAGGATTCTGATGGGCACACTGAAACAACCCACCACCATCATTTCAGAATAATCGATGCCAGTGGTGGAGAATTATTTTCTGGCGAAGATGCCGGCGGCACGAATCGGATGGATGATCCTAAAGGCAGGGACCGTCTGATAGAATTGCTTGGATTAGAAACAATTGACAAAGGCGATTTGCTTTATCCTCCACCTAGAAAACACTTGGTGACTGGCAACACAATGCGCGATTTGGATAACAATGGAGGTATGAAAACCGTCATGAAAGGTCTACGAGCATTTATTTTAGGGCCAATATTATTTGTTGGAACGATAGCCATATTCATCTTTGTGGGCCAATTTCTGGGAGGGGATTTTGGTTATGATTATGAAATGCCAGATCGTTGGTGTGATGAAAGCGTAAATTATCCTGTTACAGTACCAATCCAAACTGTATCTGAAACAGTAATGCAAAGTAATAGAGAAGATGGCACATATTCTGACACGGATCTAGTAATCAATGGCGGCATATGCACCTACCGGTATCGAACTGGGGGGTCATCAGTATTTGATTTTGAAATTAAATTACAAGAGGTCTCAGATATTGATGGGATTAGCATGCTAGTTATGCCGCATCCTGGCGGCCAGACGGTTGGTTATTCAGGCATTGAAGTCTATACTAGGACTGACGAAGGTTCACCGTGGGAGCAACAAATCGACTCACCTTACATGTTTGGCCATTATGAACGGGGGGCCTCACACGAAAATTACGCACCTGGATTTTATTTAGGCGAGTGGTTTAGACATGCTTTTGATAGTACGGTAGAGAATGTGTCTCATGTAAAAATCGTTACCGGTAATGCTGACCAACTGGGTGACATGTCGGTTAGTTTCTCTGGATTAAGAGTTGATGCGGCGGGTGATTATGATTATCCCGATTATCTAATTTGCAGTGGCGAATGGGACGGCTTGTTTGAAAACTCAACTAGTGACATGATTGCATGGGATCCTGATGGATGTTGAATGCTATCAATATCAAGACAAATTATTCAATAACAGCCATCTAGCATTATCATGGCCAAGATTAATTTCCAGGATAAATTCAGTAAATTTAGCGAACTTTGGACCCCCAAAGTAATCGCTGAAATGAACGATTATCAGTTTAAATTAGCTAAAGTGAAGGGCGAATTTGTTTGGCACAATCACAGTGATACTGATGAAGTATTCATTGTTATTGAAGGCTGTTTGAAGATTGAATTTGCTGAGGAAACTATTGAACTTAATGCTGGTGAAATGTATGTAGTGCCTAAGGGCATACAACACAAACCATATTCAGATGAGGAATGTAAGATTCTCTTGGTTGAGCCTAAAGGCGTGGTTAATACTGGCGAGGCAGATAGCGATTTGACCGCATCTAACGATGTTTGGATTTAATCATTCTTCAAGTAGATTCATGATATCAGTAGTTGGGGAATCAAGTGCTTCCACATCTTTCAGTGCACGCTCCATCGCTCGAAGCCGTCTTTGAATAGATTCACCATCACCACCAATAGTGTTAGCAGCAGTACTGAGTTGTTTGTGCAACTTGCCTAAATGTTCACCAAATTTAACAAATTCAGTTTTGACAGTGCCAAGGACATTGTAGACTTCACTTGCATTGGTTTCCAAAGCAAGCGTTCTGAATCCCATTTGTAAACTGTTGACAAATGCTGCCAAAGTCGAGGGGCCAGTCACTACAATTTGGTGGTCTCGCTGCAGTGCTTCAAATAGACCTGGGCGCCTAACAACGTCTGCATATAACCCCTCAGTTGGTAAAAACATGACAGCAAAGTCCGTAGTATGTGGGGCAGAAACAAACTCTTTCCGAAGGGGTTTGGCTTTAGCAGTAACATTTGATGCAAATGTTTTGTAGGCATTTTCGATGTTTTTCTTGTCTCCTTCATCATAAGCAATTAGTAATCGCTCATAATCTTCTTTGGGAAATTTACAGTCTATTGGCAACCATACTGGTTCACCCATATCCCCATCTAAGCCAGGGAGTTTTATGGCGAATTCTACTTGTCCTCGACATTCCGGGTGTGTTTTTACATTCTTACTATATTGTGCAGGAGCAAGTATCTGTTGAAGTATTTTCTCAGCCTGAATTTCCCCCATTGCTCCTCGCGTTGAAACATTACTCAAGACCTTCTTTAGCCCGCCAACATCATCTGCTAGGTTTTGCATGCTCCCAAGTCCTTCGCGCACCGCTTCCAATCGCTCACTTACTAGTTTGAACGACTCACCAATTCTTTTTTCTAGCGTTGTCTGTAGTTTTTCATCAACAACCTGGCGCATTTCATCTAACTTCTTTTCATTTGATTGTTGTAAGTCAGAGATGTTTTTGCCTACATTTGCCAGATGCTTTTGCTGTTCTTCACCTAGTTCCTTCACTACTGTTACGACAGTTTGCTGAATATTTTCTCGACTGTCTTTATTCATTTCTCGAAGCTCACTTCTGATTTCTTGGCCATTGTCTTTATTTCCGCCTAGCAGATATCCAATCACGATTCCTAACACGGCTCCGATTATCACTAGCCCATACTCGAGTAAGCCCGCCATGAGACAAACAAAATGGCAACAGTTATTCAATTGTATCTGATAGTGAAATCGAAAATCTTGCACTCTTACATTTACAAAATACTCATTCTAAACAACGCTTTATAACTCGAAAGACAAAATTTGTGTTATGAATCTTAGCAATTTAGACCGCACCATTAGATTGTTGTCAGGCGCGTCTATACTCACCTTCGATTATTTAGCAAGTTCAAGTTGGGAAATAGTCTTCCTAATTCTGGGACTATGGGGGCTAATATCTTCTGTATTCGGATTCTGTCCCTTTTATTCGATAATTGGCATCAATACATGCCCAACTAATATTGCACAACAACAATTGCCGGTAGTTACAAAATCATAACCTATGCAATTAGAATGCAACTAGCGTTTCAAAGAAACAAACTAACTTACTTGCCACGGTTCTGGTTAGCCTTTAGAGATGGACGTAGTTTCTCTGCGCCCTTACCCTTGTTGTGTAGACCACGCCCTCGCTTACCAGCAGAGGTCTTACCACGGTATACACGGCCCTTGTGGGCGTTGTTACCGTTAGCGGAACAGAAGACACCTAGTTGCTTATCGTTGATGATAGCAGGGTGGTGTGTATCGATCATGATTACTTCGAAGTACTTGTGCTTACCATCTTGTCCAACCCAGTATGAGTTTAGTACTTCCAAGTTAGGGAAGTGACGAGCTACACGCTCTTCAGCGATTCTCTGGGTATTCTTGGCCATGGTAATCTTGGAGATACCAGACTTTGATGGCTTTCTCTTCATGTGAATCTTACCCTTTCTAAGTCCACCACGGCGAACGCGAGTTCTAACAAGTACCACGCCTTGCTTTGCTTTGTAACCCATTCTTCTTGCGGCATCTAGCCGAGTAGGACGGTCAATTTTACAGTTGACTGGCTCTCTTCTCCACTGTGCCATACGGGCTTGGCGGTACATGTGTGGTAGAGCTTCCTTAGGTCTCTTCCAGGTTGCACGAACGTGTTGATATAGTCCTTGAGCCATGTTATCACCGCTTCTCAGCATTTGGCCGACAAAACTCCCCTTTATGAGTCTACCTTCGCGATACTGCGCGGAAATTAAGTATCTTTCTAATCACATTTTTTAGTAAATCGTAAATTTCCAACACTAAATCAGGCTGTATAATCAAATCCTCTTCATTCTTTCAAATGTGGTCAATAAATGACATTCATAAGTGTCGAAAGACAGGGTTGGTCACAGGGGGGGGAGCAAGTGAAAACTTTAGGGCCGCCTAATATTGATTTGACAAAGTTCTTGTCCGCTTCTCCAACCCACGAAGTTGATGGCCAACAAGTCAATGCACTCGAGTTGATGAATAGCGTCAGCATGATTTCAATGAAGTTGGATTCTAGTAATGTTGAGCATGTCAAATACCTGACGACAGAAGGACTTGATAAACAACAAAGGTTAACATTTCTCCAAGACATTCGTAAAGAAATTAATACAGATTTATTCGAATTATCGACATGCAATAGAGTGCTGTACGTTGGATTTAATGTTACTTGTGATGAACTTGAGGCAGGAGTGATGAAGGCGACATCACTAGATTCAGCACCATTTGACTACTTCACTGGAATTGATGTTTGGCGACATTTAGTCAAAGTATGTAGCGGACTAGACTCTTTCATTATGGGAGAATTACAAGTCATGTCCCAATTTAGAGGAGCGGTCGCTTGGCACAAAAAGCACGGCCTAGTGAATGATGTAAATGGCTCGTTCTTCGATCACGTAGTTTCGGCTAACAGAATGATAAGGCGCGAATTTGGTTTTAACCAAACAACAGAATCTATGCTTAATCTTGCAACTAATGCATTACAAGAGATAATCCCAAAAGACGCGTCCACATCCTCCATTGTGCTCGGTTTTGGCGATATGGGTTCGAAGGCAGTGGAAGTTCTCCTTTCACTCGGGCTGAGTGAGATTTATGTAATTTCTAGATCGCCTGAAAAAGCAGCACTTAGGAGCCCAGAACTCGCTTCAAAGGTGGAATTCATGACATTTGAAGATTGGAACTCTCAAGACCCAAAACCCGATTTGATAATCTCAACAATTCGTAACAATGAACCCACATACAATGCTTCAAACCCAATTCCGACAACATCTGATGCAACAATCATGGATTTTTCATGGCCGCCCTCAATCGATGCATCAGGCGTTGCAGCTAATCAACAATTATTTGGAACAGAATACTGGATAAGATCAGCACATAGGCTAGGTGTAGAATGGGATTACTCCTCGACTATAGATAAGAGTGAGAAATTGATTAGTGAGATACAGCAAAGGTTCATGACTGCACTGACCGACAAAGTCCAAGCAAAGTTCAGATCTTTCATGTATCAAACATTAGATGATTTGTCTAAGCAATGGAAGCAGTCGGAATATGTTGAGAACTCACATGCCCAACTTGATGCATTTTCTCGAGAAATAGCCATGTGGATTTGCAATCAAAGTGGGCCATTCAGCACTGAGCAATTAGAGAAAATGGTCGTTTCAACAAGTCGACAGATAAATCCAACTCTTCTTAAGAGGGTGGCCAGTGATGTGAATGAGACGGTTATTCGCATCAACGGGCAATCATCTCTTTAGGGGGTTCCGCTTTGAATAAAATCAGAATCGGAACAAGAACCTCAAATCTTGCTATGTGGCAAGCAAATTATGTGCTACAGAAGCTAGAGCAATCCGGCTATTCAGCCGAAATAATCGGAATTACCTCTACAGGAGATAAATCGCTAGGTGGAGACCTCGCAAGTTCGGTCGGCCAATTCATTCATGCTGTAGATGCACAATTGTTAGCAGGCAACATAGATATAGCCGTTCACTCCACTAAAGATGTCCCTGTCACAATTTCTGAAGATTTTGCCACACTTGCCTATCTTGAAAGAGGTTGCACTAATGATTTGCTAATTTTTCCAAATTCTAACAGTCATACTAATCTTGCCGATTTACTCAATAGTAAAACAGAGTTGTCAATCGGACAAGCGTTGCAAGCAATTCCACATTCTGGCATGGTGGGGACAGTTTCTGGTCGTCGCCAATCATTCATGCTTAGCAAGCGACCAGATATCATTCCAATAGCCGTTCGCGGACAGGTTGAGACACGGTTAAAACGACTACAAGAAGGGCGAGTAGATGCAATTATTTTGGCAGAGATCGGGCTCAAACGGTTGCACGAAATTGGTGCTTTAGCCCCTTGGATATTAGCCATGAGTGCAATTAGAATTAGCGATGACGACTGGCCAACTGCGCCAGGCCAAGGCTCGATTTCAGTTCATTGCCGAAGCGAGGACTATCAGAAATTTTCAGACTTGAGAGAAGCCTTGAATCATGTTGAAACTGAAATAGATGTAACAAATGAGCGAAAAATACTACGCGAGATTGGCGGAGGATGTCTCTATCCGGCAGGAATAAAGGTCGATGGAGGCAAAGTTGCAGCCCAAATCTCTCCTAAGAACTGGCGGGAAATATTCTGTCAAGGTCTACCATTTGATGGCACAAGATTTGTTGGCAAATTAAGCGACTTCACTCCTAAATTGCCAGATGAACAAATTTCTAAATCGAATAATTCCAATGGTGGACCAAAATTAATCTCTACACTTAATTCTGATAGATTAGCCAGGATTCTTCAAAATCAAGATATCAATGTCATCAACAAACCCGTTATTGAGTTGGTACCTAAACCGGAAATGTGGCCCAAGGCGTTTCTAGATGAATCATCATCAAGATCAAGTTGGCCGTATCTTGTCCTTACTTCACCGTTCGCTGCAAAGTGTGCAATTGAGGTAGCCAAAACCAATCCCGATTTGAATAGAATACAGTGGCTAGCGATAGGTGAAGGTACCGCAAGGGCTTGTTTCATGCGAGGAGTTACGGTATCAATCTGTGCAAAAGCAAGAGATTCAGAGCAATTAATTCAGTATATTGATAACATGATTGAGCGTTCCACCGAATTAATGATACCTCGGTCAAATGTTGCTTCTGGGGAGTTGGTGGAAAATCTTCGAAAACTCGGCTTCACAACAACTACATGGATAGGCTATGAAAATCGTTCCAAGGCAGTGGGCCAAATAGACGTTGAAGGAGATGATGTGCTACTACTTTCATCTCCCTCTTCTGCAAGGTCATGGGTTGAGAACTCTCTACCAATACCTAGAAATATACTTTGCATGGGGAAGTCATCATTAGAGGAGATTGAGTCATTGGGATATTTTTCCAATTCTAAGGTTGAAATATTGAAAGGGCCAACTTCGGACTTTGTAACCGAATGGTGGAAACAGAACAGAGGTGATTGATTGAACGTAAGACCCAGAATTAATCGGTGGACCGTTTCAAGGCGCGACTTGATTTTCTCATCGGACATCAAATCATCATTGGTTCAACCACACTTCGTTGTTTCCGGTGAAGAAATCAACGAACCAATTGAAAGCATGCCAGGTATTTTCCGCCAATCTGTAGATGTCCTATGCCAAACAATTGCTGCAGACATGGCCCTTGGAATAAAATCACACATGTTGTTTGCCGTGGTCGACAGCCATGACAAAGATCCAACAGCATCCAAAGCATCAAGCGCAGACATGCCATTACAACTTGCAGTTGCTAAATTAAAACAACAATATGGTGCAGAAATAGTAATTATGACTGACGTTTGCTTGTGCACTGCTACCGATCATGGACATTGCGGAATTGTCCATAACCATCAGATTGACAACGACCTTACTATTCCAGAATTATGCAAGATTGCACTCTCTCATGCAGAGGCGGGTGCAGACTATGTTTCAGCATCAGATATGATGGATGGCAGGGTCAAAGCGATTCGCGATTCCCTTGAGGAAGCAGGTCACGCTAGCACCGGAATTCTATCCTATTCAGTGAAATATGCAAGTTCATTTTATGGTCCATTCAGAGATGCAGCCTCTTCATCACCTAATTTTGGCGACCGAGGCAGTCACCAAATGGACATACGTTCTGGTTACGATGAAGCAATTCTAGAGGCGGTAACAGATGAGGCTGAGGGCGCGGACATAATTATGGTAAAACCAGCAATGACTTACCTCGATGTTGTAAGACAAGTTTCAGATTCAGTAGCTAGACCAGTTGCGGTGTACAATGTCAGTGGAGAATATTCAATGGTAATGTCATCTACATCTGACGAACAATCAAGAGCAAATCTGGTTCGTGAAATATTCCATTCCTTCAAAAGGGCCGGCGCCGACATTATAGTGAGTTACCACGCTAGAGCAGCGTTTGAGGGACATTGGCTAGATTGAGGTGTTATGATGCAGCGGACTAAGTCTAATTCACTACATAGCGAAGCCTTACATCACTTAGTCGGAGGGGTCAATTCTCCAGTTAGAGCATTCAAATCTGTTCATGGCAATCCAATCTATTTTGACAAAGCATCTGGCGCAATCGTAACCGATGTAGATGGCAACGAATATGTTGATTTTGTTCAGTCTTGGGGGCCATTAGTTCCCGGCCATTGCCACCCAAAAAAAAACGATTT
>JAKUNX010000080.1 GCA_022451835.1 Candidatus Poseidoniaceae archaeon | reverse complement strand
ATGCTAATGGGATTTGTTCATGTAATTGTGACACCTTTACGAGAGGTTTTTTCAATTGAGCCTTTGCTGATGATTCCATATTATTTGTTTGGAATTTTTCTTGGCATCATTATTTATCGCAAATCAAGTACAGTGAAGGATTTTGAATATCGACGTTCCAAAGTAATGAAAAAAATGAAGAATGTTTATGCAGCAGAGGAAGCAGGTGTTTGGCAAACCAATGTCGAAGTCCCAAGTGAGATCAGTGAACAATCTGACTTATCAGCAGATGTTTCACAAATTTCCAACGAGGCACCTGAATTAGAGTTGTCAGATGAGGACAAGGTCGAGGTTTCAATGCTTAACGAGTCAAAAAGCGTTATTGAAGCAACAAGAAGAGTCTCTGGCAAATCAACTTTTGATGACCAAGAAATTAAGTCGACAATCGGCGCTACTCGAAAAACAAGCCCAATGGATAAATTTCTAGATTTTATATCAGGTATTTTCAGTAAGAAATCTGCAAACACTTCTCGTGAAGAGCGACGTATTGCTGCATTAAAGGTTGCATCTGAAGCTGCACCTGTAAAAGCAGAAAAGCCCCAAGCACCGATACAATACGAAAGAAATGAAGTTGATCTTGGTCCGGAAGCGAATTATGTAGATGACTTTAACAAGCAATCAGAACAAAATACACAGTCAGAAGATATTCAACAGACTCAAGAAGCCAAGAATTATTCATCTTTTACACCATCAAATAATGTTGCAAAAGCAAGTCAAAGTTTGGAATCTATGGCGATGTTGCCATCAAGTAATCCATCAAACTTCAGTCAAACATCACAAAATCAATCAACACATTGTAGAAGTTGCGGGTATCCAATAAAACCGGGAGATAGATTCTGTGATAATTGTGGTTTAGAATTATAATTAATTCCGTGATATTGAAAGATGTTAGTGTTACAGGACGAACAGGGGGACTATAATGGCAGATAAGCGAGACTATTACGAAGTTCTCGGCGTTGATAAATCAGCTGACGATAAAGAACTGAAAAATGCCTTCCGTAGTCTGGCCAGAAAGTATCATCCAGATCGTAGTACGGAAGATGATGCGGAAGATAAGTTCAAGGAAATTCAAGAGGCTTATGCAGTTCTATCAGATTCCGAAAAGCGACAAATGTATGACCGCTTTGGTCACAATCAGCCTGGTGGCTCACCATTTGGTGGCTTTGGCGGCGGCTCGTTTAATATCAATTTAGAAGATATACTGGGAGGCGATTTTTTCTCAAGTTTCTTCGGTGGCAACTCAAGAAGTTCGAGAAATCGAGGCAAAGATATAATTGTTCGATATAGTGTTAATTTAGAATCGGTATTTCTAGGAACTAGTGAAGAATTGGAGATAGAATTGCCAAATGCTTGCGAGGATTGTGACGGCACCGGTGCTGAAAATGGTGATATAATTTCATGTAGCAACTGTGGCGGGCAAGGTAAAATTCGAGCAAGGCAACAAGTTGGACCATTTGTACAAGATGTGATTAGAGATTGTCCAACTTGTTCAGGAATTGGTCAAATTATCAAAACTAAATGTAAATCATGCAAAGGTAGTGGCCAAGAACTCAAGGAAACAAAGCTTAGATTCAATATTCCTAAAGGTGCTGAAGATGGTACTAGGTTAAGAATGCGCGGCAAGGGAGAACCTGCACTTAGAGGTCGAGGTGAAAACGGTGATTTATTCATTGAATTGGAGATTGAAGAGCATGATTGGTTTGAAAGATCAGGTTCAGATTTAGTTATGTCACTGCCTCTATCATATACTGATTTGGCTTTAGGTAATACCATAAAGTTGCCTCACATTGATGGTGGCGAATTAAAAATTTCAATTCCAAAAATGACTAATTCAGGTGAAACTATAGAGATTAGAGGTAAAGGACTTCCACGACTTAGAGGGTCTGGTAGAGGTGATGTAGTTGTGTTGGTAAAATTACAAATGCCACGTAAGTTAACTAAAGAAGAACTAAAGTATCTTGAATCAACAAGAGTAGATTATACTGATGATGAATTGCAAGAAAGAATCAAAGATGATGCATCCAAGCGTCGCAAATAATTACTCTTCTTCGTCTCTGAACAGTGTTTTTGATGCCCTACAAGCAAATGGTTCACCATTCATTCGGCCATTTAGTTCAACATCCACAGATTTTGCAGAACCAGATAACTCAACAGAAAGGAATGTTTTGTTGCCCTTATTCATTGTGTCTAAAAATATTTCATAACCACTATGTAAGAATCTTGGAGTTACTGACTCGATACCCCAAGCCTCACCTTCAGGTGAATCCAGCCTTAATGCAGCAATTTCCCAATTTCCATCTATGACATATATGCCAATAATTAGTGGCCAAGAATCTTGTGATTTTGCCATTCGTTCATCTAATTTCCAGCAGGCAATTGCAACATTGTCGGTCCGATATGAGATGTCTGTGTCACCCCATGTTTGGCAAGCATCATCCCAATCAAGAGTGCTGACCGCTTCCAGCGATCTAGAAAGTTCCTTTCTATTTTGTTTAGGACTTATACCATCATCTAATCTTGATTTTAACCATGCCAATCGTTGCTTCTTACTTAGCATATTCTTTGCATAACTCTTCTTCCTAATTTGTATAGTTCCGATATATATTGCGGGGATTAAGAATAGTATGCCAAGAAACCATCTGGCAAAATCTCCCCATTTTTGGGCATTTTCATCAGGGGGAAACCATGGCTCTTCTCCTTCATCAACTAACTCATATGTGGTTATTATCGTATACATTGAAGGTTCATAATAATCACCCCATGCTGAATTAACAGAATCATTTAGCAATGAAATTCTAAAGAAGTGTGTTCCTCTTGAAAATTCCATTGCTACACTTAATTTGTTCAATGATACAGTCTTCACTTTTGATTCTACTTCTGACCAATCATCTTGATTTTTCTCGATTAATTCAATCTCAAAGGCATTGATATCTCCTTCAATTTCTATCTTAACAAAGTGAATGGAATCTTCCCATGCATCTATTTCTATTCGGTAAACATCTGATGTATCACCAATTGATTTTGTAAATTCTCCAGTAAGAGTTTGATCAACTACATCCAATAATGGCCAAGACTCATTATTTGTAGAAATCAATATCGGTGGAAGTGATGGAGCCTCAAGTCCGCTATCAATGTCATCATAACTTTCATGTTCAAGTTGAATGTAAAAAACATCAGCAGAAAGTGATAATCTAATTGCATTACTCATTGGTAATGGGAAAATTCTGTTTTGAGAATCGCTAGAAAGGTTCCCTGAGCCAGAATATAACCATTCAGTGTTGACCAGTGAGTAGTAAGTATACTCTACATCATTAAAAATAGGCGTTAAAACAAGTGCAGTAGTGTCATTTAGGTCAAAAATTGTGGTTTTGGTATTATGTCCAAAAATCTCGGTTGTTTTTGACAAATCCAACATTGTAGGGAAGTCTTCTGAATGGATAATTACTCCAAGAGACCAAACTGTATTGATTGTAGAAGATGACACTTTGACTATAATTCTACCATCTTCTTCAATGTTTGAGAACAATACGTTTGGAGTATCAAAGTAATTCATAATTGTGCTTGAAGATGCAACATTACCAATCTCGACTTCTGTAGTTACATTTTGGAAAAAAGCCTCAAATGTCACATCGGAACTTGAATGTTCAAGATAAAATTCAATAGTGTCTCCTGATGCAACTTCAAAACCAATAAATTCGGATTGTTGATTATCGATAACTCCAGAGATTATCTTATTTTCATCACCATCTAAATCAGTTCTCAGACTAGATAGAATTGGAGAATTCACATCAATACAATGATTTATTTCAAGACACTGAAAAGCCTCGAATAACTCAAATGATTCACTTGGAGCAGGTCTTATCAGTGGGTAGTTATCATTAATATCTACAAATGCTGAAATTTCGATAACTTCTTGTTCAGAATTTTCGATTGTTAATTTAAGTTGCCCATTTTCTGTAGCTTGACCAATATAATTAGTATGGTTGGAATCTAACTCGACATCATTAAGCGATAATGTTGAGGTACATGTAATGCAATTAGTTTGAATGCTATACCAATTTCCCGAATTAATATCCCAAGTATACTCGCTTCCCTCAGAAAATTGAATCTCTAATTCTTCGCCTAATTGACCAGTAGTAGCATTATTAGAAACAAGTGATTCAAATGTTATACAAGTTAATGAAGTTAGTAAGCAAATGATTAGAATTAACGGTCTAACCACTCCCTGCATGTTACGGCGTTGGGTTTGTCATGTTTGAAGTTAGGGTTTAGAAGGAATTATTCTTGTACGAATAACATTAGCATCATCTATGGCGAATGAATTAGGCAGGAAGGTTATTCATCGCTACTTATATGCTAGAAGTTGGGCATTAGGGGATAGAAAATCTCCCTTGGCATCAACTCCTTGCTTGATTAAATTAAACGGGGATTGTGATTTAAGCGAACAATTAGCTCCATTTAGTGCAATTACTGATGATGAAATACCACAAACCTTGACAATCAGTGCAAATCTACCTCTTTCCCCACCCAAATTCAAAAATAATTCACCAGTTCTCTCTACTAAAATCGGTCATGTACTACCTCCTTCACTAGACGAAGCAGATGCCGGTGAATCGGCAGGTAAAGGTGGATTATTGCCTATATCTTGGCAACGATTGAATCACGACTCATCATTGATGAATTTAGATACTGAACCAAGTATAATTGTTTTAGTTGATGCGGTACAACTTGCAACACAACAGAGAAAATTAGTTGATGCATTGTGTGTCATAAAAAATCGATTCCCAGGTTCATTGATATGGACTCCAGGGTTAGGCGGCCCAGATAATCTAGCAGTATTAACATGGTTTGGTGTAGATATCTTTGATTTGTCTAGATCTAGACAATGTGCAGCATCAAATATTCTACTGACTGGTTCTGGTCCACGTGAGTTAACAGAAAACGCGTCTGAAAGTGCTGAAATAGAATCACAAGTTGTACATTGGGAATTGGCAATAAATGAGGTCAAGTCAAGATTAGCTGATGGAACTCTGAGAACTCTTGTAGAACAACAATCACTTAACAGTCCAAGTCTTGTCGAGCATTTACGATATCACGATAAGGTTACAAGAGGTAATCCTAATGTTGGAATTTCACATGTGGCAAAGGAAACTATTCTTCATTGTAATTCCCACGCTTCATTAAGTAACCCTGTAGTAACGAAATGGGTTGATTTCATAATTAATGAATATCAAGTACCAGAAAATCTTGACAACATTTTGATTTTGCTGCCATGTTCAGCAAGGAAGCCCTATCGTATGTCAAAATCCCACAGAAAATTTCTTGATGCAATCGGAAATAGTGCCTTTCACGAAGTGATGGTTACTTCGCCTTTAGGATTAGTTCCAAGAGATTTAGAAGAAGTTTGGCCAGCATCACATTATGACATTCCAGTTACCGGTGAGTGGAGTCTTGATGAGATAGATAGGACTCAAAAAATGTTAGAATCACTAGTTGGTAAGAATCATTATCACACTGTTATCAATCATTCCTCAATGTCATTTGTTCTAGATGGTGTTGATTACTATGAAACTCGAAAAGGACTTACTGCTACATCTAGAGAAGCGTTAAACCAACTTAGAGAAACTGTTTCAAAGGCATCTAAAAATCATCAATTTAGAAACAGAAAACACCACAAGATTTTACTTGATAATTTCACTAGTATTGCTAGGTATAAGATGGAAAATGATTCTTGGTTAAGCAATGTAAATATCCGTGGCAAACCACCATTCTGGAGAATTGAATTAGAAGGAAAACAAATTGCTCTGTGGTCAAATGATAGAAGAGGTTTTTCACTGGCTAAAACTTCAATTCCAATATTATTCGAAAAATCTTCACTCAAGAAAATACATCTTAAGGCCGACGTTTCATGGAAAGGCGATATATTTTCCAATATAGTTGAAAGTTTTGATTCTGGAATAAACTCTGGTGATGACCTGCTAGTAATGCAAAATTCACAGGCCATAGGGTTGGCAAGGGCAACTGCATCAGGATGGGAATGGTCAACCACACCGGGGATGATCGCTAAAGGCCATCAGCGCTTGTAGCATCATTTCACCTAACGGCTAATATGCGGAGTGGTTAATAATGAGAGGCAAGTCGCAAGGATGCTTGAGTGGTTATCATGGCACGTATGTACAAGTCAAGAAGAGGTAAGAGTGGTTCTTCAAAGCCATATGTTACAGAAGCCCCAGAGTGGTCCAATACCAATTCTGATGAGGTTACCAATCTTGTTCTCGATCTAGGCAAATCGGGTCATTCAACTGCTGAAATTGGAACTATCTTGAGAGACCAACACGCAGTTCCAGATGTAAGATTAGTTACTGGTAAGAGAATCGGTGCCATTCTTGCAGAAAATGACATTGGTGGTACTTATCCTGAAGACATGATGAATCTAATGAGGCAAGCTGCTAGAATCATCGAGCATTTAGGAAGTGGTAATCACAAAGATCTTCACAACAAGAGATCATTAGAGATCACCGAAGCTAAAATTCGTAAACTTGCAAGTTACTATATCTCAGAGGGTAAACTACCTTCAGATTGGAGATATAAGAGAGACGAATTGCGACTAATGGTCGAGTGATTGATATAACATATAGAAAAACAACTGCCAATAGGGTTGTTTGATAAGTATGGATGACATCATCGAAACTGAGTTATTTCGGGATGTAAAAGATCGTATTGTCAATATGGTTGAATCTATCAAGAATGCAGATAATGTGGCTATTTTTGCTACCGCAGACTTGGATAGCATTGTGTCTTTGGCGTTTCTTGAATCTGCTATGGTTGATGCAAAAATACCATACAGTAGAAAAATCTTGAAGTCAACTCAAAATCAACCAAAAGGAGAAGAATATAATTTTGCTTCCATATCATCAGTTGTAGTCAGCGTTGAACAGTTTGAAGATACTTGGAATCACAATGAACTTGATGATAAAGGGCGCCTTAGAATAGTCCCACTTGCAGTTTCAGTGTCACATCCCAATTCTGAAAAACAGCATCAAGGGGCTCTTGATGTTGTAGTGCAGTGTGCTGCAATTGCATCAATGATTGCACCTAATGGCAATAGAGTTCGACGTTTACGCTCATTAGCAGGTAGTGGTCAGTGGCTGCGCCATTCCTTAGACAATTCTTATGATCCAGTATATACTAAAATCCGTGACATATTACAAAATGAAGGCTCAATTAGGATATTACCACTACCTGAAGTAGAATCTCCGATTACGGAAATGATACCTAATTTCCCTGATTCTTTGCTACGAAGACTCACTAAAAAGTGGCCAAAAATGGATTTTGAGCAAAGAAGGCAAGCAATGAGTGAGCTTGCTTTACCTACTCTAACCAATCCAAAGATTTCAACACCAAGATTGGAAGAATTAATCTGGTTTAGGATTATTATTGGTGATAATCTAAAAGATTTACATAGTCAAATACATCTAACAAAATCACGATGGCCAACCGATGAAGAAGATTGTAAATCACATTCAGCAACTGTTCTAAAGGCCTTGATTTCTAGCGGTGAGTTAATTTAACTGGAGACGATGAATTCAAACCCTATGGCTCCCTCGGGGGTCTATGGCCATAGAACGATTACTAACTGGTAGTATCAAAGACCAAATCAAGGATCTTATGTCGACAGAGGATTTGGTAATTGAAGCATTTAGAGACTTAGTAAAGGATGAACTTAAGTTACATATCCGAAATAAAGTCGATGCAGACCCAGAACTAAAAGAGGAGATAAAAGACGCAGTATCTTATTATTTCCAATCAAAAGCACGTTCTATTTATGCTGAGTTGAAAGCGACCAGAGCTGCTACAAGACTTGGACTGAGACTACTTCCTGATGATCTACAAGGTGAAGTTGGAGAAGCATTGGTTTCATTATTTGAAAAAGAGCTTGGAACTTTGCTAGAAAAAGCACTTTGACGGCTAAAGTTATCGATATAATTTGACCTTTTTTCCTCACATACAATAGAGTAAATTATGAGGCTGGAGTTTTTGGTTGGTTTGTGTTGGGCAAATTCTCGGGGCGTGTAGTGCAAATCGCTCTTGTTTTGATGATGATTTCAATTCCTTTTTCATCAGGGATAATAAACACCGTTGAAGCTGAATCAACAGTTGTTTGCTGTGACGATGCACATTCGGTAGAATTGTATCTAATTGGGGGCTCAACTGGCCAACTGTCACCATTTTCTCAGTTATTGGAAGATGATGCAAGTAATGCAGTAATTGCAAACTCGATAACATCACAAGAAACCGTTGGCGTTTGGAGTCTCGGTCGTGTTTGGCCAGGTTCAATCCCAGAATCAAACTGGGATTTCGTTATGAATTATCGTGTCAGTGATGCAGGAGGTGCTCAGATTAATGCTACTGCAAGTATTAAGATTGGTTCACAAGTATTCTCTGATTCAACAAATTTAGAGTCCTCCGTTTTGGCTCAAGGCGAAGGTCAGATTACATTCTCAATACCAGTAGATGAAATGTC
>JAKUNX010000008.1 GCA_022451835.1 Candidatus Poseidoniaceae archaeon | reverse complement strand
ATGAAGAAGACTGTCTATACGAAGAGATAGACAATACTCGAGATATCGAGCTATGGATTTGTGCGATGGACAAAGATCCAGGTTCTGATAGAGAAATACAAGATACTAGAGATGTAATGCTCGATGCTGTTGACTCGGACGCCGGCGGCGATGACCAATACATTAGCGAGTATAATTGGGACCTTGACTTAGAAGTTGACTCTGATGGCGATGGCAACACTGAGAATGATGCAGACTTAACCGGCGAATCAGTCGAATGGAAGGATGTTGCACCTGGAGAATATCAAATCAATCTCTCAGTAGTCAATAGTGCAGGCAAGATGGACGGCGACAAAATCAAAGTCTATGTCTCATTTTATGGCCATTGGTCAGATGGTGATTGGCAAATCTCGGGTGGAAATTCCAACGACCCAGAAGAAATTAGATTTGACATGCCGGTTGTTTACGACAAAGAACAAGGCAATACAATTAGAAAAGTCGAATTGATTTTGACTTACCCACAAATTGATGATGACTGTCAAGATGTTACTCCTGGTGAAGGCAATAACTGTCGTAATAAATTAGACATTTATGCTTACAATGAAGAGGATGAAGAGGCAAGAAATACTACCGAAACTCCATTAGAAAATCGTGATTATGATGATTGCGATGATGATAACGATTGTTTGCAATTATTGCTTAGCTCATACATGTTTACTGAAACCGAATCGACATTCGGTGACGGGGATTGGGTTGTAGCAATCCATAATGAAAAGATAAATGACCAAAAAATCGAATCATTTGTTATTATTCTACATTACAAGTGATTTTTTGTTATAGAAAGCCCTTTCATGGGTAGCCATGAGGATTAACCATGCGAAGAACTCGTATCGTCGCAACAATCGGTCCTGCATCCAGTGATGACAAGACCTTACATTCTCTGTTTAAGAGTGGGGTTAACGTATGCCGATTGAATTATTCTCATGGTGAGCCAGAACAAAAAACCGAGTTATATCACAGAATCAGAGGGTTAGAATCACAAATAGGTCGTCCAACTTGTATCTTAGCAGATTTACCAGGGCCTAAACTAAGGTTGGGTGAATTTGAAGGAATACATGTCTTAGGTATGAGGAAAAAAGTCGAATTACATTGTGGCATTGCGTATATGGAAGATGCAAGTAACAAGAAATTACCAGTACAATATGATGGTTTATCTGCTGAATTGAAAAAAGGTGACCCAGTTTTATTGTCGGATGGTCTAATCCGTTTGAAAGTTCTTTCAACAACTGGAAAACCCGGCGGAGTGGTAACTTGCAGAATTCAAGATGGAGGACCAATTAGTTCTAGGAAAGGTATCAACGTTCCAGGAACTATGGTTGATTTACCTGCTATCGGCCCTAAGGATGAACTTGCCCTAAAGCATGCTTTAGATTCTGGCGCAGATGTTATTGCAGTCTCTTATGTAAGAACGGCTAAAGATTTGCAACCAGCCAAGGATGAAATCAAACAACGAGGTCTTGCCACATGGATAGTGGCAAAAATTGAACATCCCATGGCATTAGATCACTTAGACGAAATACTCGATTCTACCGATGCTGTTATGGTCGCAAGAGGTGATTTGGGAGTAGAAATTCCGCTGGAAGAAGTACCTATTGCGCAACAAAAAATCATCGATAGCGCACTTGAGCGAGGAATGCCAGTTATTGTTGCTACACAAATGCTTGAAACTATGACAGTCAATCCTCGCCCAACTCGTGCTGAAGTTAGTGATATTTCAACCGCCATAAGACAAGGAGCGACCGGAGTAATGTTATCGGGCGAAACAGCCTCAGGTAAATATCCAGTAAAATCAGTTCAAACAATGGCCAAAATAGCCGAATCTACCGAACAAGGCTTAGAATCAAGTAATCTTACACCTGAATCAGTATCTCGCTACAAGTCAACTAGAGCGGTTGCTCATGCCGGTGTTGAATTAGCAAAGATGGCTAATGCTGCTAGAATTTTAGTAGCGACAGAAAGAGGTAATGCGCCGCGCTTGGTCTCATCGTATCGCCCAGGGATTCCAGTTACTGCGGTAACAAATAGCATAGAGACGGCAAGGAAAGTGCAAATTTTACCCGGCATAGATAGTATCTTGGTAGAAGAATATGATCGAGGTTCTAAGACAATGCAGAATGCACTTTCCCTTCAAGTAGAATCAGGAGATGTCAAGCCAGGACAGAAGATTGTTGCAATTTCAGGTTCTCCAAAAGCGATAAGTGGCCTAACCAGTACTGCGAGATTGTACAAAGTTTCCAAAGCCGGCGAAATAGTCGGCACAGAATGAAATCAATCCTCGATATGGCGTACAGTATTGGGTTTTTTGCTGGTAAATTGATAATTTATCATGCGTCGCTTTCAAATAGGGGTTGTTTGTCGGAAGGCTCGATAAGGAGTTATTAATATGCCAGCTCAATGGGAAGACAAGAGTAAGCCACACCGTAATATTGTATTCGTAGGTCACGTAGATCACGGAAAGTCGACAACCGTAGGACGTCTACTTCTGGACTCAGGCCACATCGAAGAACACGTAATTGAAAAGAACGAAAAGTTAGCAGCAGAAGCCGGTAAGGCTGGTTTTGGTCTAGCATACGTTATGGACGGATTGAAGGAAGAGAGAGAGCGTGGAATTACCATCGACGTTGCTCACAAAGAATTCTTCACACCAAAGTACTACTGGACAATTATTGACGCTCCAGGTCACCGTGACTTCGTAAAGAACATGATTACTGGTGCTTCACAAGCTGACACTGCAGTTCTTCTATGTGCTGCTAACGATGGTGTTAACGCACAAACCAAGGAACACGCTTTCCTAGCAAAGGTACTTGGTGTCAAGGAACTTATTGTCCACGTAAACAAGATGGACATTTCCGGTGTTGACTGGTCAGAAGACAAGTACAAGGCTGCTTGCACAGAAGTTTCCAATCTACTAAAGATGGCAGGATTCGGTTCTCAACTTGATAAGATACCAATGATCCCTGCATCATCTTTGAAGGGTGACAACGTATTCCACAAGAGTGACAACACACCATGGTACAATGGACCAACACTTTTCGAAGCAATCGACGCTGCTGCAATGCCAGACAAGCCAGTCGACAAGCCTCTAAGACTACCTATCCAAGATGTGTACAAGATTTCCGGTATCGGTACTGTGCCAGTCGGTAAGATTGAAACAGGTACTCTAAACGTTGGTAAGACAGTTGTTTTCAACCCATCACAAAAGTCTGCTGAAGTTAAGTCAATTGAAATGCACCACACAATGGTACCAAAGGCTGAGCCTGGTGACAACGTTGGTTTCAACGTTCGTGGACTAGCTGCTGATGACATCCGCCGTGGTGACGTTGCAGGTTATTCTGACAGTGAACCAACATATGTTAGACACGATGAGCACTTCGTTGGCCAAATCCAATTGATGGACATTCCAAAGGCTGTTTCCGTAGGATACACTCCAGTATTCCACGCACACACTGCACAAGTTGCTGTCAAGTTCATGGAACTTCTAGAGAAGACCAACAAGTCCGGAAAGGAAGCAAACCCATCATTCTTGAAGACTGGTGACGCTTGTTTAATCCGTTTCCAACCAACCAAGCCTCTTGCTATCGAGCAGATGGACACATTCCCAGAACTGTCCCGTTTCGCTATCCGTGACATGGGTAAGACAGTAGCTGCTGGTGTCTGTTTGAAGATCGAAAAGAAATAGATCTAAGATTTGAGGTTTGACGGGTTGGAGGATTAAATTTGGCTGCGGTAACAATCATCAAATTGACTGGTGAAAATCACCAAGATATCGATAGGGTTGCTAGCCAAATAAAGACAATCTGTGACGCTGGTGGAATTTCCCTTAGAGGCCCAATTCCGCTACCAACTAGAAGATTGGTTGTACCTGTTAGAAAAGCACCAGATGGTGAAGGTAGTGAGACATACGATCACTGGGAACTACGAGTTCACAAGCGTTTGTTAGAGATGGACATTAATTCCGGTAAGGATGAGTCTGCACTCAGACAAGTAACCAGAATCGAGATTCCAGACACTGTTAGTATTGAACTATCAATGAGAGTTGCAAACTAAAGTTAGAGATTCTCTACCTCAGCAACACCTGATTCGACTAACCAATCAGCCGTGTCTTTGTCAATAAAGTGTATATCTTCTTCTTCCAAGGTGATTTCCATACCATCACCAAGCATAATTGGGTCTGGTAATGATTGAATTATTTTGATGCGAACCATTTCGTCATTGTCTTTAGCAGCGGTTTCTTGTTTGACCTCAAGTTCTGTATCTTCTTCAATATCTACTGGAGTTTCTTCAGCGTTTTTACTGGACTTTTTCTTAGAAGGTGCTAATTCCATTGCTGCCATATGTTTCTCAGTTTTTTCAGCTGGCTTTTCGACCGTTTCAGTTGATTCATCGCTTGGAGTTTCAAGCCCAGATTTGACATATTCATCGATATCTGGCCATTCTTCATTGTAGATTCTTTCTTCATCATCATATTGTGAGTCAGCAATTTCAATGTCTGGTTCATCATCTTCAATAATCAATTCAGGTGGAGATTGACCAGTCAAACCCTCTGGACTTTCAATAAAAGAATCCAGTTGCATAGTGCCTTTTGAGTGCTTTCTTCTTTCAATCATACCTTCTCCAAGTATGCCTCTTTGCATCGATTCCCAATCAATCTCTTTCTTAAAGCGGTCCATTTGAGTAACAATTCCGGAGTAAAATGCCTTCTCAGCTGGATCATGACGAGCCCAATCCATCGGCGGCAAATCTTGATTGGTTCCTAATTGAGAATCTGTTCTTAATGACTGGCTAGCAAGATATTGCATCATCGTAACCAAGCGTTTACGAGATAACTCCGAGGCTATTCTTCGAATATTTGCCTGACGCTTCTGAGCATTTTGTAGGCGCAATCCAGTAATTCCGTTCATCAACATATCTTGGATTTCATCGTCAATTCCAGCGAGTAATTTTCCAACCATTTCCCAAAAATTTTGTCGCGGTAAAGGGACAGGCATATGTCTTGATGCCTGTTGTCTTCTAGTGGCGAATAATTCCTCTTCAATATCTCGCGCTTGCGCTTTGTCGAGATATCTATCCTCCGCCATATCTAAGGCTCAATTATGAAAGGACTTGAACATTCATACTCAAACATCTCATCAACTGGTTCATAATCAAAGACCTCACCTCGCGCAGCGAGGTGATATGAGATGGCAAGCCAATTAGCATCACAAAATCGTCGAGTAGGGGGGATAATCTCAATTCTACTCGTCGCTTTAATGATTGGCACCCCACTGGCAAATTTTGTTAGTGGTAATTCCCAAGCATGGTCCCCAAATGAAGAGAATAGTTGGGGTAGCGAAGTATCATTTTCACCCAATGGTAATCTAACTTATGTCAATGAAACAAACGGTGATATGTTTCAAGTCCCAGCTAATCACACTATTACAGCAGCCAACCTTTCACTGTCATCTTTTTGGAACCCAGTATCATATCAAAACAGCACGTTTGGTAGTAATCAATCTCTACAGTGGAATGGCAGTCTAATTGACACCGAAATCAAATCAAATAACCAACACTTAACTTTAGAGAAAGTCAACACTGCCAATAATGTTGATGATTTTGAAATTGTTTCAACGGTTCCCAGTGGTGGCTGGTTAACCAATGGCATTGACGGCGAGGTGTGGACAATCGTGCAGAATAATACCACTCTAACGAGTAGTTCAAACATGAATCTGCCAATAAGTGGTTTTGAAAACACCTCATTTTTGTCTACTACTGGAAAAGGAGATTTGCAGGCAGATGTCGATGCATGTATCAGAAGTCCAATTATTGATTTACCTCGAGTAATCAACAATTATTCTCTAACATTCAAACACTGGTTAGCATTAGATACAACAGATACAATTAGTCTAAAATTTCTTGATGATAATAATATTTGGACAGATCTACCATTCTCTAGTACTATCACGACTAATGGTAATAGTGATGAATGGCAAAGCGTAAATATCTCGCTTGACAATCATTTTACTCAGTACTTAACAACAACCCATCTTCAATTTTGCATACAAACCAGTCAATTACCCTCATTACGTGGAGGATGGTTTATTGATGAGCTGACTTTATTCAATGAGGGAGACCAAAAAGGTGCTTGGTTCCACGGTAATTTCTCTGGTAATTATTTGCCTAACGCAGTTTCTGAATTTATTATCCCTGCAAACCTATCGAGTTTTCCTTATCTAGATGAACTTGAAATCAATGCAAATTGGGATATTCAAGGATATTTACATGATTATCTTGTTGTTGAATTTTCATTTGATAATGGAGCATCATGGAATGTCATATCTGGGAATTACGGAATTCCAGGTTTAGGAGTCTGGCATAATGGCAATTTGTACTATGCTGAATCTAGAGGGTGGGTGCCAATTTATTTGCCAATAGTTCATAATTTCACTAATTCAGGTGGCTTAAATAATACCTTATTCAAATTCACAGTGCATACCAATGCCGGGATAAATTTTGGTGGAACGTCATCTTCGGGATGGGAAGGTATTGCGATTGACCAATTGGTTTTCCATCATAATAGAGGTAGTAGCCAAAGCCAAAAGTACGTATTCAAAGATTTCAATTCTGCACCTTCACTAGGGATTAATTCGCCTGACGGTTGGTTACAGACTAAATCCTCAACACCCAATGAGTGGCAATGGACAAAGGATTTGGGCTTGAGTGCTCAGCAATTTCAAGCATTTTCATTCAATAATTACGACGAATTACCACCAGGTTGGGCAATATCGTCTAATGATAACAACAAATGGGAATATGGACAAATACCGAGTACTGCAATCTATGGCCCTAACCATTGGAATTCTGGACAGTACGGACTTGGAATCGCTTTGCAAGGGAAATATACCAATGAAATGTATACTCATTTGATATCTCCAGAATATTCAATCCCATCTAGTGCGTCATCAAGGTTGTCATTCAACAGTTGGGTCTGTACAGAGGCAAATTGGGATGGAGGTGCGATTTCTGCATCGACAGACGGAGGTATTAACTGGTGGTATTTACCACCACAAATTGGCACCTTTCACGACCAAATTTCAACAGCAAATACCAATTCTCCATTTTATGGAGAAGGAATTTTTGATGGTTCAAATATAGCCAACGGATGTCGAAACTCCTCATTACCTTTCCAACTTAAGCAGTATGACATATCTAATTTATCAGGTCAAGAAGTTAGATTTAGATACAGTTTCTTTTCAGACCAATTACTCGAATTAGATGGCTGGTATCTCGATGATGCTGGTATTGAAATAGATTTATTCAAACAGAATGGAACTTGGATTTCCCAACCGATATATCCTGATTCAAACTTTGGCTGGGCAAAGATAGATGGCTTGGTAAAAGAGCCAACGGGTACTGAGGTTCTATTCGACATCATTGATGCTTCATCAGGAGAATTAATTGATGGTTATACCAATTTAACTTTACCAATTGACTTACTGTTCAATCCGTCAGAGATCAATAGTATTCAAGTTAAAGCAAAATTATCTAGTAATAATCAATTTGTCACTCCATCAATTGAGAAAATTGAAATGGGCGTAGCATCTTATTTTGACTGGTATCATGCAACCCATTCCCAACCAGAATTATTGAATAATCAACAATTATTTGTTGACGGAAATGGTGAAATAACAGCTAACTCTCAACTTGAGTTCGCTTTCAATACTAATCCAGTGTGCCCCTCAATGGATACAAAAATAACTACTACAGGTGCTAATATATCTTATCAATCAGCTTATTTTACCTTTTATTATGATCATCAAGAGGCTAATTCAATGGTTAGTGAATTTGAGAATAGTTTTTCAGTACCAACTCTATCTGATAATGTTACAGTTTCTTTAGATCGCAATTCAAACTTGTTGAATTTTCATTACATGCCACAATGCGTATTGCCGAGTCAAAATATCAGTGTTGGTTTAATTGATGAAAACAATATGATATATTCAGACCCAATGATAACTGGATTAAACACAATTTTCGCTACAGATTCTTTCTCAACAGTTACCGCTGATGATGTTGTATTCTTGCCTGATAATCATGGTAACTATATTTTAACGCTACAACCTAACCAAGTGCTAAATTTGAGTTATTATTTGTTGAACCACGATATATCTCATACCTCAGTTGAGAATACTGGTGTGAGTATTTATGCTGAAATCCAATCAAATATTGCTGGTGAATTACAAATTTATGGCAATAATGAGATAGTTGCAGAATATTCTGATACTGCAATTATTCACAACATAATGACCGATGAACAGTGTCAAAATAGTCAACTAAGTTCTAATTTAATCGGAATCAATGTTGGAATTGCAACTTGCACATTGTCACTCTACTCAACCACAGAAATCGATTTGAAAATTAATAATTTCAAGGCTATTTCTTCAGTTAGTGAAATCTTAGTCCATTTAGATCCATACCATATTAATTCCATAAAACATCAAGTTGAGAACAATACAAATGAAGATGTGATTGATTTACCAGTTTTGACAAAAACAGATTATGGTTCTACCACGACCAATCTTACTTACAAGTCCTATCTACATCAAATTGATCGAGTAGAAAATATTGACAAAATACAGTGGTTACCTGGTGAAGAATTAACCATTCAAACCTCACATGTGCGATTTAACCCAATTACTATGAGTGAAAACGGATTTGAATTTGATAGCGTAGAGTTGTTTGCTTCAATCGATTCAACAATCAGCGGGGCACAATTTGTTATTGAAGCATCAAATCTATATTCAAATACAGCCTTATTTAGTATCAAAAATGGTGCACAAAAAATTATTCTAAATCAAGCTAAATCAAATGTAAACTGTAATGAAGGATATTGTATAATCAATTGGACATTGCAGAGCACTTGGCATCTTGATGATATTGATGATGTTGTTTGGATGGTTACTGCTAGAGATTCTGATGGATTACAAACTGGTCCGGCAACTATGATTAGAGAAACACAGTTCAATGAAATTGAAAACGACTTAGAAGTATTTGAGTTATCAGTATTTGATTTGTCAAATAACCAAATCAATGATTGGACAAATCCAAATTGGCCTTATCGATTATCCGAACAAAATACATTATCAGTTGCTGGTTCAGTAAGGTTTGAAGGAATAACTAATGCGTTGATCGATGAAGGCGATGCGGAAATAGAAATTAGACTATCTGCAATTCCACCAATAAATTACTCAGGAGGAACAAATGAGTGGCCGAATGAAGAGGTCGATTGGTCTATGTCATGGTTCACAGAAGTAGGCCCTCAAGGATTATTCTCAAAAGAAATTGAAACTCCGGATGTTGGTTCTGTTCCATCCAATACTACAATCCAATTATCCGTACATATTTCGAGGGTTGGCCCGGATATGTCATCAAATGAATTCGCAATAGACCAAACATCTTCCAATATGAAAACACGCTTCATCTACGATATTTCCAGTCCATCTGTTGCCTCTATCAGTATTTATGATCCATCTGGATTAACTCCTGCAGATGGTCATATTTGGACATTGAATCAAGATATTCCGATTCAAGTAATAATCGAAGATGTTGAGGGACTTAGTACTGAATTAATTGTCTATACTTGGGCTGAATATGCTGATGATGCCAATGGTGATTCACTGATGGATGTAGATGAATATCGAACAACAACAGTATCAGTTAACTATGCCTCAAATGTTGCAGTATTAGACATTCCAGCAATCTCTTGGCAGGAGATAAAAGGGCCTTTTGAATCAGGCAGATTAAGCATAGTTCTTGCCATAGATGATTTAGCGGGTAATGAATTGCTTAATGGCGGAGATTTTGGTGAACAAAATGATGCTGCAACGATTATTGTTCAAGATCAACTTCAGACACTGATGGACTCATCAGCCTTGTCATTAGATTTGGTTAATGACAATTTGTTACCATCACATCAACATACGTTCATTTATTCAATAACAGATTATAATGGAATAGAATCACTTGATAAAATTAGTATAGCTTTGGTAGGAAGAGATTCACCTAGCCAATGTTATATCGATTATTATCCGAGATTTAACTCGGTAGATTATGATGCCAATTGCTTCTCTAGCCAGCCAATTGTCGAGGCCTCAAAAGTGCCAGGTATGCAAAAATGGTATGTCGAAACCAAATTTATCATCAGTTGGTCAGCTATTTATTCAAATTCAGAATTATCAGGAATTCCATCTCTAAAAATCTTTGATGATGGTCAAGATTTACAACTCGGGACATCTTTTATCAGAGGCTTGTCTTGGGGCATAAACGATGTAATTTCAGTTGATGACATCAAATTTAACGACACTATTAGCCCATTAGGGATATCGAAAAATGGTGAAATTTGGGCTAATCCTGATGACATAATCATTGCATCTAGTAATCTAATTTATAATGACACCAATTTAGAGCTAAGTAGTCTTTCACAATATGACCAAATCGGATGTAAGGTCAATTCTGCAGATCAACCAACTGATTCGGTTCAATTTTTCGATGGAAAACTAATGTGTCAATACTCGATTCCAAGCAATTCAAACGTCGACATTTATGACATTGAGTTGTGGGCTTTATCTAGTAATGGGCAACAAAATAACAGTCAAACCGGAATGATTTTTGTCGATAAAGAAAGTCCAATATTGGCCTTGGAATTAAAGGATTTACTACGTTTAAATTCGAATCAATTAAGCAATGTTTTGTTTGAAGGAACGGTAGAGGAATCATCCACAGTTATCGATCAGCAACTGATAGTTAACTGGAATATACTAAGGGGAGGTGTAATTGTCAATGATAGCCCATTTACTCACAACATATCAATCATTCAAACCAATGATGATGGATATGAATTTGCTGATTTTGTCAATTTAGATAATACTGATGATTACATACTTTCTGAAGGCGATGAACTCATTATTTGGCTTACATTTGCCGATAACTCAGGTCAAGCATTGGTTGGCTTCGCAACAGAAATTGAACCTCTAATGCCAAGAATCACATGGTTTGATTTTGACCCAATGATTAGTTTAATCGAGTTAAAAAGTGATAATCCTATCAATGGTGAATCATTGAAAATCGTTACCAGAATATTGAATGCAGGCTTAGAGTCTGGTAATGTTAGCATTATTTTGTCGGATAACTCAGGGAAGTTTCTGGCTAGTCAAGAAATTCAACTCGATGGTGGCAAATGGCAACTAGTAGAGTGGGAGATTGAAGCTTGGACTACCGGCGATATTGAAATCATAGTTTCATTAGAAAATTACTCAGAATCACAATTGCTATTGATTGAGGATGTTGAAGAATTTGAATCAAAGCAACAGGACTTGATGGGTACCATCGGACTAGTAATTGTTTTCTTAATTGTAGTAGTTGGAGGATTTTCCTATGCTTACCTTCAAAGGTCGAAAGAATTGGAGCAGTATACAAAACATCATCTTGCTCAAATAGCGATTAAGAAGCGAGAAAGACAGCGAAATATGCAAGAATCAGCCGACCTTTCTCAAGAGGAATAGTCAAGAATGAAATGTACCACCGTCTGCATACTGGCGAGGTTCCCGAGCGGTCAAAGGGGGTGGACTCAAGATCCTCTGCGTAAAGCTTCGCAGGTTCGAATCCTGCCCTCGCCACCATCAATCATTATTGTCATCATTACTCATTTTTGGTCTAAATTGTACAATTAGCGACAACCAACCAATTATTATTATCCAACTTAACCAATTATAACCATTGAAGCGCGTAACAGTCCACAATCCAAGATAAAATAATGCTATACTACTAGCAAGTCCAGTAGCAAATATGGGAGCAATTTTAGGCTTAGGATGTAAGAAACTGTAAACAAAATATCCACCGCTAAAATATGCTAATTGATACGCGAATGAAATATAGAGAATACCAAATAACAATCCAAAAATGGCAAAATCAGGTTGAAGTTCTGGTTGAACAATTAACATTTCAAAGGCGAAGAAGATTGCAGCAAAGTTATGCATGATTTGTTCATGGAAGAGAAACATATGTCCATGTTCACGTCCGATTTTCACTTCATCTGGTAAAATTATGTATCTTACTACAGTCGCAGTTAGAAAAGACATTGAAATCCCAGCCACGAAAATAATCATTTGCCAAGAATATAACCATGATATGGCGTTTAAGTCTAGCAATTCCATAGTTTGATTTATTATAGCAATTAAGAAATATCCAAGGCACATTAACAATGTCCAAGACGAAAAAGTGACGAATTTTTTGATACCTACTGGCTTTAGGATAAATTCTTTGTTTTCATCTAAAGTAACTACTCGCATATTCCCAGGTCCACAAGTAAACATGTACCTTATTGCATAAACACATACAGAAAGACATGCTAGACGATAGATCAAAACGATTGAAGAAGAACTAGAGAAGCTTTCAGACTTTTGTGAAATGATTTGCCCGATATTTGAAAATAAAAAATATAGAATTATTATGAATGAAATACTTACGATAGTGGTAATAGTGACTTTGGTATAGTCGCTTGCATCAACATTGTCTTGTTGCATGATTTTACCTCTAATGAATAGTGCTAAGAAAGTTCGTTTAATTTCCATTTTTGTTGTTCAATCCAATATGGCATCAACAAGTGGTTTTATTGTTTCACCATGAAGAAATGGTGATGCTACATCAGCGGCCTGAGTGACGTAAGCAAACGCTCCTCCAACTGCAACTGACCATTTCGCAATTTCAAACATCGAAAGGTCGTTCGGAGCATCACCAACACAAAGTAAATCATCGGGAGTTAGTCCCATTTTGTTTAGAATAATTTTCAAACCAGATCCTTTTGACAACTGCGGCTCCATTAAATGAATAGCAAAACCAGTACGTATGATAGATAGGTGTGACCACTCACTTTCTTTGATTAATTGAGTAATTCTTTCCAAATCCTCATCCGGATTTAGACACCATTCACTTTCTCGCCATTGATTTGTCTCGATACCTTCCCACTTCAATCCGTCAATTTTAGTTGCCAGCCATTGAGCAGCAGCTTTTGCCTCACTACCATCAGCACGATACTTTGTTTCACCCCAGTCAGGATGCCACAAAACCCCACCATTTTCACAACATATTGGCCCACTCAAGTTCAAAAATCGCCATAATCCGTAGGTTATTGCTCTTACATTACCAGTTGCCAGAATCACAGGGATTCCAGCAGATTCAAGTCTTTGTAATGCATCTATCACAGAGGGCTCAATCAACTTGTTTTCATTGGTTAATGTGCCGTCAATATCGACTGCAACTACTTTTGGCTTCCAGTTGTCGGGAAGCCACATCATACTCAGGCCTAAGAGAATTGTTTCATCAATTTTCGCATTGTCAAAGGTTAGAATATGGGATATAATTCATCAACATTAACCACTACCATAGAATATGGCGGGCAAGGATGATGACGAATCCTTCTTGTCTTTGGAAGATGAAGAACCTAAACCCAAAAAGCCAAAAAAGGCTAAAAAACCAAAACAAAAGCAAAATTCAAAACCTAAAGCACAAACAAAACAGCCCGAAATTATTGATGCTGAGATTGTTGATAATACTGTAATTGAACAGGCCGGTGGCAAGTATGAAGTTGAATGGCCATTAATCGGTATGGATTGCCCAGATTGTGCATCTAAAGCAATGCGCGGCCTCTCTCATCTAAAGCAGGTTGTTGAGCCAGAAATTTCTGCGACTGCGGGCGAGATAAAACTCACAGTAGATTTAGATCAAGGGCTTCTTTCTCAAGTATCAACTGTAATGAAATCTCTTGGCCATCCACCAAATGTACCGCTAAATTTGTTAACATCAACTAATGTAGAGGCAGTTGCTAAGCGGAATAGCATTTTGAAAAAGGATGTCAAAAAACTATTCATGCGTCAACCAGGTATTCTTGATGTTGAGATAAGTAAAGATGATGAAGTTTTACTTCAACTAGTTCCAGCACCAAGAAAAGAACTACGGGAACTTAGAGACCGTTCGCTTTCGCAAGTAATTGGCTTTGAACCAAAATTCGTTGAGGCTTCAACCAACCGTCTTCGGCCAGACCAATGGCGTTTGTTTGGAGGAACCATCGCAATACCAATTTTATTGATTATTTTTCTCGGAGATTTGCTGGGATGGTCTCCTATAATATTAGGGCTGATTGGCGCTTATGGAGTTATGATTGGTGGATTACAAATGTTCCATGAGGCTGTAGCGAGTTTGTTGTCCAAACAAATGGGATTTCAAGTTCTTACCAGTATTGCTGTGATTGGCGCAGCGATTCTTGGAATGTGGGAAGAAGCGCTGATGGTTGTAATTTTAGTAGCAATTGCTGGACATTTAGAGACTAGCGCATTGGAGAATGCTAGGGAGTTGATGCAAGGAGGACTTGATAGGATTCCAAGAACCGCTAGAAAAGTTCTAAATCCATCAATAAAATTATCTCAAACCGTACAGTTCACCTCATTCTCAATTCAACCATCCTCTACACCACTTCAACCATTGGAAGCGCCACAAAGAAATAATGATAAATCCGTTGAAGAGCATGAGACAATATCATTAGATTTAGTAAATATTGGAGATATTTTGGAAGTGCGAAGTGGTGAATTAATACCAGCAGATGGAATTATTGTCGATGGTTTTGGAGCCTTAGACAAAGCTCCCTTGACTGGGGAATCAGCTCCAGTAGAAGTTGAGAAAGGTGATGAATTAAATGCCGGGCTAGTCCTATCACGTGGCCCAGTATTGATTGAAGTAACTGCAGTTGGAGAGGATACGCGCTTATCCGGTTTGATTGATGCGATACATAGTTTCAAAGAACAAAAAGCACCAATTCAAAATCAAATCGAAAAGTTCACAGCCATTTGGGTACCAATTGTATTAATTGGCGCTTTAGTGGTTTGGTACTTCTTTTTCCCAACAAATAATTGGAAGATAATTCTACTACTTTGGGTAGTTGCTTGCCCATGTGCACTATTACTTGCTGCTGCAATGCCACACGCTGCAGCTCTAAGTAGAGCTTCAAGAATGGGTGCTATAGTAAGGGGCGGAGATATTCTTGAACGACTTTCTAAAGTCAATCATGTTCTACTCGATAAAACAGGTACTTTGACCTCAGGAAAACCAAAGATTGGCTCTATTATAATCGCTAAAGGTCGTCAAAGAAAATCGGCTTTAGCTTTGGCTGGAGGCTTAGAAAAGCGTTCTTCGCACCCTTATGCTATTGCCATTCTAGAATATTTAGACAGTGAATCAATCAATCCTACTTCAGTCGCTGGAATTACTGATATTGAAGCAGGAGTCAAAGGGTTTGCCAGTGGAAATGAAGTATTATTTATTCGTGCAGACATGGCTAGCAAGCATAAAATAACGGTGCCAGATGAAATTGTTGATGCAATTAAACAAGCCAAACACGAAGGTCTTGGAGCAAGCGTATTAACCAAGGATTCTACCGCAATCGCATTGTTTACCTTCGTTCATGATGATACTAGAGAGGGAAGTAGAGAATTGATTCACAGCCTTATTGCTCGAGGAATTAGCGTTGAAATAATATCTGGTGATCAACAATCATCGGTTACTAACTTTGCCAATAGTGTCGGACTACCAGAATCAGCTGCTCTTGGTGAATTGTCGCCAGAAGACAAAGTCAGATGGGTTGAAGACCGTTCAAAAAGTCATGTCACAATGATGGTAGGAGACGGTTTCAACGATTCTGCGGCTTTAGCAGTGGCCGATATTGGAATTGCTGTTGGTACTGGGGAATCGGTAAACCTGGAGGCTGCAGACATAATGTTCCCTGGTGATGAGCCAAAGATGTTAGTTGACTTATACGATCTATCGGTGAAAATGAATCGAGCACTAATCGGTAACATCCTCATGTCTGTTTCTATTACCATTATACTAGTGGTTTCAGTGATAAATCAGTTTTACGATCAACTTTGGGTAGGTGTACTAATTCATGAAGGGTCGGTGTTGCTGGTTATCTTAAATGGGGCAAGACTTTCTGGCAAAGGAAATATGTTTTCTATGCTGTATCTAACAATGAAGAATTTATGGCTTGATATTGTTCAATTGTTTAAACAATTAAGAGAACACTACTTTGGCAGCGATTCATCAAATCTTATTTTGCCAAACCAAAATCACGCGACATCTTAAACAATAGTAGCCCCTCTACCATTTAGGTGCGAGGATGAGTCGAGTAAGAGCAGACCCGATTACCGCCGCTCTCGCACACCCTACTCGACGAAGTTTGTACATTTCTTTGAGCAACACGCCGGAGATGAGTACTGTACAGTTACAGAACATAGTAGAAGTTGATAGGTACAATCTATATCACCATCTAAAGAAATTGACATCATTAGGTTTAATCGAGAATCATCGCGATGAAGGTAGAGCTCGCTGGTGGAAAATTGCTCAAACAGTAGACCTACCAGAAATTTTGTCAATCTCAACAGCCAATTCAAATTCTGCTCCTATTACAACTCAAGTAGCGCCTTTGGATTTGGATGGAGAAAATACACATGTTATTTCACTAGAAGGTTCTAGAGATAGAGTTGGAGCAAAATTACTGCTAGAGAAAATGGCACAAGAACTTGGAATTGAACTAAATTTACCGTGGAATTTTGTTCCTGGAAAAATAGCCTTAATTAGCGAAGATTAGGTGAGATAATGACAGAAGAATTATTTGTTGAATCTAGGATTTCTCCCCCAGCGTTATCTTGTCCAAAATGTAATGAGATGTTGCCATTTGAACTTGGTGAAGTTCAATGCCAAATGTGTTCTGCACGAGTTAAGATTGAACATCAGGGAACACGAAAGAAATGGCTTGAAGAAAAGGTAAGTTGGCCAGGATGCGATAAAGTACTGATTGTTGGAGTTGATTCAAGGCCGGCTAATCTGCAATGTGTATCCTGTGATTGTCAATTTACTGTCACTCCTAATATCCCTAAAGTTGAGATTGAATGCCCTGCTTGTGAGCGCCGATTAAGAATGAAGAAAAAGCCAGGTAAGCGAGAGATAGACTGTCCTGCTTGCGACAAGAAATTTTTCATAAAATTTTAGTCAATTGTAACTATTTTGGTATTGAAAAAATACTGGCAAAATCGTTGTCTCATGAGCCAAAATCATCGCGCTCCTTATGTATGATTAGAAGCGGATGAACACTCGGATGGGTACTATGAGTGTGAGCGATAGCAAGAAGGAAGCATCTCTGGATTCAACTCGCAGCAATAAAGAAAACAGTGACAGAATGTCATTATCTGCTTTGCGTTCTCAATTTACTAGAAGTACTTCTCAATCGGTAAGCCAAAGCGAAATGACCAGTGCTCGTTTCCGAAATGAAGAACGCCTTCGCTCAGATATTCGAAGAGAGCGAAGATTGAGGCAGCAAGCGATTAATGAGAGAGTTATCGCTATGCAAGAAAACCTAGCTACAGATTTAGCCGTTCAACATGAATTGACAATCGATGCCTTGGAAAAAGAACTTCGCGAACACATGGAATTAGAATTAGCAGATATGGAAAAGGAAGCCCTTGTTCAAGAAGAAGCCAAATTGAGGTCTGAATATGAAGTTCGTCTTAATCGGAAAATAGAAACACTGCAAGAGCAATTTGACCTTGAGCAGGATATTAGGATTCAAGAGCATAAGGATAGACTCAAGGAACAGATAGGTTCTGAATTGCAAAAAGAACATAAACAGCGCTTAGAAATACAAAAAGAGCGTATTGCATTGGAATTTAATCAACATTTACAGCACAGAATTCGTGACATGGAAGCGTCATTATCAGAGGAAATGGAATCTCGTTTCAAAGAAATGGAAACTCATGAACTAAACCGGCTTGAAGAGAGTCATGCGGCAAAGCTTTCTGAACGAGAAGAGCAATTACGAAGAGGTATTAGAACTCGATTAGAACAGCAACTAAGGGCTAGGCTAAAGCAACGAGAGACTCGTTTAAAATCAGAATATGACCGTAGAAGCCTTCGCTTAGAGGAAGATATTGCACAGCAAATTCAGGCTGAATTAGAAAGCCGTCTACGCCAGGAAACTGAAGATCTTGAAGAGCAAATGCGTGAAGATGTTGAACTTGCAATTGCTCGAAGAAAAGATGAATTACGAGTTGAAATTGAAAAGCAACTTGAATCAAGACATACTGAACGTTTGGCTGGTAGGAAATCTAGACTCCGAGAAAAATATGATATCACCTTCTCCAAGGCGATTGACGACATTTCGAAGACCCTCAAGCAGGAAATTGAAACCGAACTTGAAAAGAGAATGGAATCAGAGTACACCAGTTATCGAAGTGCTAGAGAAGCGGAAATACAAAACCGATTGGCTCGCTTCCGTTACGAGCGTGAAAATGAATTGCGTGATCAACTAGAGGTGCAATATGATTCTAAAAAGACAGAATGGGCAGAACGTTTGGAATTGGAATTCCAGTCTAGAGAAGCCGCAGCAAGAAAGGCAATCATGTCTGAGATTGATGCAGGTCTGCGCAACGAACGTCTAACCTTTGAGACACATCTAGAATTACTAAAGGAAGAGACTGCATTAGAACTCGAAGTCAATATGGAAGACCGCTTAGAAGAATTCAAGCAACGCAAGGAAGAAGAGGTATCCTCGCAACTTGAGAGACAACTAGACAAGCGAGAAGAAATTATGCGCAACAAGGCTCTAATTGAAATTAGAAAGCGAGAAGCATTAATCCGTGCTGAAATTGAGGCGCAATTAGGTTTGAAGCGTGCTGAAATTAGGGACAGATTGCAAAACCTTACCGATAAGATGGATAATTTCAAGGAGACTGCTGAAATAAAGATGCGGGAAGCGGTTGAAAAGCAAGTACAAGGAGAAATTGATTCTGAAGAGACGGAATTCAAGGCTCGTCAAGAAGAGTTTAGAGAATTACAAAACTTGGATACGAAGGCTGAAAAGCGTCAAATGTGGATGCAATCGATTTCAGGTCAAGATAGAAAGCAACCAATGACATTACCAGATCCATCTACTCTTGGCGCCAAGGTATCTTCACTTGGTGCAACAGGTGGAAGACCTATGCGTGGAATCCTTGGGGGTAGTACTAATCAAGACCCGCCACAAGCTAATATCGGACTTGCAGGTATGAGAGCCCCTACTTCAAGTGCAAAGCCTCTTACTCCAAACTCTCCGTTAATTAGGCCAGTAAAATCACCAATTGGCAGTGACATACAGCCTGCTACCGCAGCAATTTTGCCAAGACCAATTAAGAAATTAGGCACTCCAGAAGTCTCACCATCAACAGAGGAATTAACACCAGAACCAATGTCTGAGGAGATTACTGAAGAAATAACAGAAGAAGTTGTAACCTCCGAAGAGCAAGAACAAATAGTTCAAGAAACTCAAGATGTTGCCACTTTAAGACCAATTACTAGAACTATGATTCCACAACAGCAGTCTAGTACTAATGTCGCTAAATTAACTCCAGTAAGACATATGTTAGAGCCAACCAAGAAGTCTAGAGGCGCTCCACCATCGAAGGATTTAGGAAAAAAGAAAACCGATAGCGAAGATTGATTGTTGGGCAAATCAACGCTGTTTTCATATTCTTTGAATGGTTGGGATGACTATGAAGCGAACATTTGCATTGATTTGCGTGTTTCTGTTTGCAGCATCGGTTAGTACTATTCCCCACGCTAATGCATCAAGTGGTTTAGTTGAATCAGGAATCTCTCAAGAGTTTAAATCTGAAATCACATACTGTAAAGTTCTAGATGACGACACTGTATTACTTGTTACAAAAGCAGGAGCAATATCAGCCAACACGTTATCTGGAGGCATTTTAACGCCTCTTTGGACATTTGAACTAAATTTGACTACGACTTACGCAAAAATTGATCCTGGAGAAAAAATGGTTGCAGTGATACATGACTTTGGATTCCTCACATTCAACATCGAAACAGAGCAGGTTGACCAAAATAAAACTCTCAACTCTATACCAGATTCATTAGATTGGGATATGGATGGAGATATTTGGATTGCCTATCATAGTGGTATAAGGAAAGCAAAGGAATACAGAAATGGGGAATATAATGGAGTTCAAACAAGTCAAATATCTTCTGGATTTTTTTCATTTGAGATAACTGAAAATAATGATTTAGTTATGGGTGGTTTTGATTCTAAACTGCATATATTCAATCAGCAAGGTATGTTAGTTACACAAAAGTCTGAACCAACAAGCTATCTTAGCTCCTTGAAAGATTTTGGTAATGGGATTTTAGTTGCAGGTTCTGGAGATGGTTCACTTCATTTCTATGATTACAATAATTCATGGTCTCATTCATATTTGACAATAAGCTCTCAGCAAATTGCTTATATCGATAATTTCAATGATAACTCATACTTCGCTATCGATGGCAATGATGAGATATTTTTTATTGATGAATCTTCAAATCTTGTGACAAATTCTTTCTCATCTAATTTAGGTACAATGCATGTTTTAGGCGAATTGAGCGGTCAAATTTCAGTAATTTTCAACTCCGGCTCAGTTGGTAAGATTTTATTTTATGATTTAGATGGTGATGGAGATGGAGTAAGCGATTCATTGGATGATTTCCCATTTGATCCGACTCAGCAAGCAGATTCAGATGATGATGGATTTGGCGATAATATAAATGGAATTAATGGAGATTTATTCCCAAATAATCCAGAACAATATGCTGATTCAGATGGCGATGGTTATGGTGATAATGAATTGGGTGAACAAGGAGATTTATTCCCAGATAACCCGGAACAATGGTCTGACTTAGATGGCGATGGTTATGGAGATAATTCAGATGGCTTGATGGGTGATCAATTTATCGAAGATCCATCACAATGGAACGATACTGATGGAGACGGATATGGAGATAATCCATTGGGCAATACTCCAGATTCATGTCCAGAAGTACCAGGATTTTCCAAACTTGATAGATTTGGTTGTCTTGATACTGATTTTGATTTTTATTCTAACCCAGATAGCACTTTTACTGCTCAAGACGGAGCTGATGCCTTACCAAATGATGGGACGCAATGGAGTGATTTAGATGGCGACGGCTTTGGCGATAACCCAGCGCCGGCAATAAATCCTGATTCATGTCCTTCAGTTGCAGGCAATTCAACAAATGAAATCAGACTTGATGGCACAATAATTGAGAAATTAGGCTGTTTAGATTCTGATGGAGATTCATTTGAAGACTTGAGTGACGAGTTCCCTTCAGATGCAACAGAGTGGTTTGATTCGGACGGAGATGGAGTTGGCGCAAATTCTGATTATGATGATTCAGAATTACTAATTATTACTCAAGAAGATTATTGTCGTATCTCTGGCAACCAATCCAATTCTTGTAAATCATGGAACGATTTGGATTATCAAGAATATCTTGCAAGGGATAAAACCGATGGTGAAAATGACTTGTCTTATGCAGCTTGGTTGGCACAAAAAGAGGCTGGATTATTAGATGAAGATGATAGTTTAATGTCTGCCATAAAAGATGTCGCCGTTGTTGGCGGAGGAGTCTTCATTATAGCAACTGTACTGATAATTTTGGTCAGTTTTGTTGCTAAAAGGCGAAAACTGAATGATTTAGTAAAGCGCTATGGCGTCCCATTCAAACCCAAAGATAAGACTGCCAATGAAGAAGCACTTGAAGGTTCAGCAGGCCTCTCAGCAACAGGTGGAATCGAATCGGATGAATCTTGGGATGACGAGGTTGAAGCAATGGATTTCACCGAAAAATCAGCAGAATCAGAAGAAATTGAGACCAATACTATCTCGGCTGAAGAATTGTATGATGATGAATCTGACATTAGCGAATTAGCCGGCATAGAGGTATCATCAACAGAAACTTCTGAAGAAGATGTATCTGCTATGCTACAAGATGAACCTCAAGGATCAACAGATGAAAAGCCAAGTAATCCACCACCAATTCCAGAATCTGGCCTTCCAGAAGGATGGACTATGGAGCAATGGGAATGGTACGGTCATGAATGGCTTGCCAAAGTTGGCAATAAGTGATTATCTCCAAACAATTGGTAAAGATTTTTTCAATCTTCCTAATTCTTCTCCACTGTAAATTGGCTTACCACCTTCAACTAAGGTGTTCATTATCAACCACAAAATTGCATTCCAAGATTTAGATTTTGCAAATAATTCGATATATCCTGCATTAGCTGCATCAAGCAATTGTCCTTCAGCAGTATTTTCATCGAATAATGCCCGAATGAGATTATTTGTATCGAAAAGGTATCCGTCTGGACGCCATTCCATCATGCTTTCACACCCTAAATGGTGATAGATTCAATCTGTCAACCAAGTGTTCAACATCCACATCTGCAACAGCTTTCATACGTTCCCGAAGAGTTTCAATTTCACCATTCATTTTGGTGATTTTATGGGCTCTAATTAAGTCATTAAGAAAATCATTTACACTTTTGTATCCGCTTAATGTCCGAAGCGTGTTCAGTTGTCTGCGGACTTCATAACTTACGCTAATCGATGTCATTCCTTCTGCTGTCATGCCTTATCCCGAGTTGCGTGCAATCAAAGGAATACTTAACCTACGCGAAAGAAACTATTCCCCTAACGCTGTTTTTTTGAGTAAAACAACCCAGCCGCTTATCGATTTCTTTCAAGTAACAATCGTGGCTGTTCATTCACTCCAAATTCACGACGCATGGCCATTACCCTTTGATGAAACTCCTTTGCTAAGGTCCAATATTCTAGTGAACCAGCCCCAGCGCCAGAATTCGTAGGTTTGTTGAGTAAAACGGTAGGAGCACCAGACCAAGGGGCTTCAGCAACTTTGACCAACCGTCTAATCGTGGTTTTGAATAATTTTTTTGGCATTTTAGTATTAACTTGATCACAAACGTGGCGACTAAGTTTTGACCTAGCATCAACCATAGTCATTGCTACACCAAAGATCTTTAGATTACGATTAATTCTTCTTTGAATCATCTTAATCGAATTCATTAGCATGCTGAAGCCTTCTAAAGCATAATATTCAGCCTGCACTGGAACCATTACCCAATTAGCCGCACACATTGCATTTATTGACAATAATCCAAGTGAAGGGGGCGTATCGATAATGATGTAGTCAAAATTGTCAATAATCGGCATTAAAGCTTCTCTCAATCTTGTTTCTCTACCGATTTTATGACTAAGTTCAATTTCAGCACCAGATAGATGAATGTCACTTGGCAGTAGCCATAGATTGTCTACAGTCAGATTTTCTGGGGCAGATTTTCCTCCATTACGCATACTCCAGGCTTCTTGCATACTCTCAGTAAGTGCTTTTGGTGGAATTAAGTATTCATCCATTAAGGGTAAATCTTCACCCCCATCATTTGTCAACAAATCATATGCCGTTCTCTTAACCTTCTTCTTTTCAACACCAAATGAGGTTGCACAATTGCCTTGAGGGTCTAAATCGATAAGTAGGACTTTAGCCGGAGGCAGTTTTTGGCGCTTTGAGCCTTTGGAAAGTGCTGCTGCTAAATTCACCGCAGTAGTAGTCTTTGCACAGCCACCTTTCTGGTTGGCTACAGCAATGACCATCTTATACGGATTCATGATTCACAACTCCCGGACATTTGTAGCCACGGAGGAACTCCCCTTTCAATGCAAGGTTTGGTTCAGTCAATATCACATTGGTTGAATGACTGGCACTGGTACTTCAGAAAGGATTTTTCTTACAATATGCATGCCAGTAATCCCTCGAATCTTTGCTTCAGGTTTCATATTGATTCTGTGTGAAATTATTTGCAAAGCAATGCCCTTAACATCATCAGGAATAACATAGTTTCTTCCTGCAATGGCAGCAGCAGCCCTACCTGTCTTGAATAGTGATTGGCTTGCACGTGGCGATGCACCATTGACAACTCTGTGGTCTTCTCTTGTTCTTTGGACAATCTCGACGATGTAAGATAAGATAGCAGGGTCAACATGTACAGTTTCTAGTGCTTTTTGCATTGCAACAACTTTCTTCGGCGAGGTTACTTGTTCTACATCATGATTATCTTTTCCACGTAGTTTCCTTCTTGCAAGAATTGCTTTTTCTTCAGAACGATCAGGATAACCCATAGACATCTTCATCAAGAAACGGTCCATTTGCGCTTCAGGTAGCGGATATGTTCCCTCTTGCTCGATCGGGTTTTGAGTTGCTAAAACAACGAACGGAGCCGGTAATTTGTGAGTAATACCTTCGATGGTAACTTGCTTTTCTTCCATAGCTTCCAATAGAGCAGCTTGGGTCTTTGGAGGAGCCCTGTTAATTTCATCAGCCAACAATATGTTAGAGAATAGTGGTCCAGCTCTTAATTTGAATTCACCGGATTTTTGGTCATACATGTAAGTTCCCATGATATCGGATGGTAGCAAATCAGGAGTGAATTGAACACGCTTGAATTTACACCCCAATGCTCTTGCGAAAGTGTTTGCAAGTAGGGTTTTTGCTAGACCAGGAAAATCCTCCAACAACATATTACCATTTGATAGAATTCCAACAGTAACTCTTCGTAGGTTTTCGTTTTTTCCAATGATAACTTTACTTACCTCGCCCATCAAACTATTGGATATTGCAGATACAGTACCAATCAAATCTTGTGAGCCAGCAGAGGCCGGCATGCCTGCGTTAGGGGAGAATCCTGCTTCCATATTCATAACTCCTTACAACTCATAACCAAAACATTCCATATATGAATGTGAGGTTAAGTTATGTCATTATGTATCAACGATTTTCCTCTTTATCTGCCCCAGAAGTGATCTTCCTTTCGGTGCAATCTGATTAGTTCATCGAGAATTTCTTGTTCGATTGGATCTAGACTCAATTTTTTTAGACGCTTAGCATGAGATGCAGGAACATCGACATAGAACTCATCTAACTCTTCGATATGTCTGCCAACAGTTGGGCCTTGAATCGCAACAGCGACTTCATCACCTTGACTTGCTTCCTTAACATCTTCTGAACTTCTAGTTCTCAGGCTTTTGACTTGGCCAACGGGGGTGCCATCTAATTTCATCAATCTTTGACCAATATGAATCCTACCACCAACAACTCGCATTCCAACAATCGCTGGATTTTTTGCTCTAAAAGTATGGTCTTTGAGATAGAGCAATCTGCCTGGATAAACCAATGATTCCCTCTGTTCGGCCTCAATCTCTGCTCGTTTATTGTCACGCCATTCTTCGAATTGATCGATAATGTGGTAGATAATCGATCCGCTGAAGAAGGCAACTTCGGAATCTTCTTTTGATAGTTCATCAGCAACTTCAGTATTTGGTTTGGTCGAAAACCCGAGAATTGCTTTGTTCAGTTCGTCTTGAATAGATTTAGCCATCAAGATATCTTTTTTGTTGATAGGACCAACAGTTGCTTGCCTAACTGGGATTTTTAGTTTGAATAGTTCAAATGCCAAAGCTTCCAATCCACCCACAGTGTCTGCTTTGATAACCACGCCATCCTTTTCTTCAACAGCGCCTTTACATGTCCCGTTTTGACATTTTTCAATAAATTCAAAACGTGGTGAAACTTGCTTACAAACAGAACACATAATTGGCATTTTATCATAGATACTACGCCATTCTTCTCGAATGAGTTGTTCAGCATCAGTTTTTTGTTCTTCAGTATTTGCTAGATGTAAAGTAGTTCCAGCGATAGCATTTTCTAGATTTGGAGCAACGATTTTTACACCACAGGCTGCCTGTATTTCAGGGAAATTCACCCAACGCTTCCCAGCATCACGCATTTCAGACATACCTTTTGGTCGCTTCAATCCTTTGATATGAGTGGTAAACGCTCCGTCACTAGATGCAAGCATAATGTTGTCACCAACTTTCAAATTACCTCGATAGAGAATTACATCAATGGTTTTCCCCATTCCAACTTCATCTCTCATTTCTAAGACTGTACCCATTGCAGGACCAATAGTATCGGTCAATCTATCTTCAAGGAACCTTTCAGCCAACCCAACACTAACTGCTAACAGGTCTTGTAGACCTTCACCTTCTTTAGCAGACATTGGAACCAATGCTACATTTTCGCGAAAATCCTTGATCTTATCATATCTCTCGATATTGAATCCATGTTCTGAGAATTGACCAAGCATTTTCCAATATCTATCATCAAAATATGACTTCACATCATCTCTTTGTGCAGCCATTGATTGGATGAATGAACGACCTGTCTCACACCTCCAACCGTGGATTCTGTCAATCTTATTCGCAGCAATTACGAACGGAGTCTTCGTTTCTTTCAAGGTATTCAAACTTTCAATAGTTTGTGGCTGTAAGCCTTCCATTATATCAACAACTAATATGGCAATATCTGCGACTGAGCCACCTCTATTTCGTAGACTAACAAACGAATGGTGCCCAGGTGTATCGATAAATAGTAATCCTGGCGATTTGAATTCCTTACCACCTAGCATTACTTTACAGGTTTCATTTAATACATCAGCAGGAACTTCTGTGGCTCCAATATGTTGGGTTATGCCGCCAGCCTCACGATCCATCACACTGGCTTGACGTTCACTACCAATAGAGCGAACCAAATCTAGAACACTAGTCTTGCCATGGTCTACATGGCCTAATACAGAAACAATTGGCTGTCGATTTTCTCCTCGAACAACTTCTTCAGAAGCATCTGTATCGTCATTCTCGGACATACTCCGGCCTCCATATTACCACGTAGCGGCCTTTATCATTCATAGAACCATTGTGAAATGGTTTGATTCCAATCCATCACGCCTTCTGGGAACCAAAGACCTAGTTCAAATTCAGCAGTTTCAGGTGCATCTGATCCATGAATCATATTGTAACCAATATCCATGCCGTAATCTCCTCTAATTGTTCCCGGTGCAGCTTCTCTTCCATTAGTAGGTCCGATTAGGTTTCTTGCAACACTAATTGCATCTCTACCAGCCCACGCCATACAAACAACAGGGCCTGATGTTACGAATTTGATTAGACCAGGGAAGAATGGGCGCTCTGAGTGAACTGCATAATGTGCTCTAGCGATTTCTTCGCTTGGAACCATTGCTTTGAGTCCCACTAATTTCAATCCTTTTTGTTCAAATCTTCCAATAATCTCGCCAACAAGTCCTCTTTGAACTCCATCAGGCTTTACCATAACATACGTTGTTTCCATGATGTTCACCAAGCATGGCCAAAAATCACCCCTTTATCAGGGATGCGGAACTAAGTACGGCAGTGTAACTAGATGCCGCCCTTAACGAAATGGCGGGTCCACTTGACCTTACGGGAATTTCTACCAAGTTTTACCATGTTCTTTCGGGCTTTTGAATTCTTGAACCACATGATGCTACCATCACGTCTTACGAACATAATACCAGTACCAGGTTCAATTTCTTCTCCTGAAAAACTACAGATTCTTCTCTCTGGCATTTTGATCACCTTGCATTCAACTTTCTTGCCTCGCGACCTGTGTCACGTAGCATCAAGATATCACCTATTCTAATCGGGCCAAGAACGTTTCTTGTAATAATTCTACCAACGTCTCTTGGGTTAGGTGCATCATTAACTCTTACTTTTACTTGAGTAGCCTCACCAGTCATTCCAGTTCTGCCGACTATCTCGACTACTTCTGCTGGCCATCCACCTAATTCTTCGCTCATTTAATCAACTCCGAATTATTTCAAGCTTTTAGGCCATTAATTAGTTCAACAACTTCTTGGTACTTCTCTTGAGCACCTTTGTTGATTTCCATGATAGCGATGGAAGCAGTTTTTACTCCATTTGGTAATCCTGCTTCGTTTGCTAGGAATTCTTGTGAAGGAACATAACCATATGGTATTCCTTTTTCTTCACAGATTAGTGGAATGTGGGCAAGAAGTTCTGGCGGATTAACATCTTCAGCCAGTACAATGAATTGAGCAGTGCCTCTTTCGGCAGTTTTGGTCACTTCATTACTTCCTTTCTTTATTCGTCCATTGGAATTGGACTGAATCATTTCATAAATCTTGTCTGATACTTCTGTTGGGGTTTCAAATCGCACGTGTACACTCATCGGAATCTCTCCATCCTCATGTTAAGGGCAACCATGCGCACAGCCTCAACAATATAAACGCGACGGAAGAAGTTTGGACTTGATTAGCGTCTATTTTCTATGAAAATGTCAATTCATTATGTATATTTTCGGTATACTGAGAGCCATTACTCCCAACCTAGATTTTCAAATAACTCTTTTACGCCTCTTGCCAAGGCAGGTCCGCCGGAAATAACGTCGCGTGGATTTTTCAACGAACTGGTAGCGTGAACCCCGTCAACATAGCGCATTAATCTCGCCACGGCTCCGCCGGTAAACAATCCGTGAGAGCAAGCGGCATGAACTTCGATTGCACCTTGGCTCCGAAGTGCATCTGCAGCACGACAAATTGTCCCACCGGTAGCGATCATGTCATCAACAATTGCCACAACTTTACCTTCAACATCTAGATCTTTTGCTTTGTGTACTATATTATGTGCATCAATACGGGTTTTTTCTAAATAAGAAAATTGACAATTTATCGCATTTGCTACCTCAGAAGCACGCTCTATAGCCCCTTTGTCGGGCGAGAGGATAAAATCAGGATTGACGGTTTCTTG
>JAKUNX010000079.1 GCA_022451835.1 Candidatus Poseidoniaceae archaeon | reverse complement strand
AGATTTTATGACAACTTGTTTGGATTGCGAAGAAGTAAGCCGAGCAGACACCTTGTTAGAGAATTCTCACCCAAATCCAGATTCCTTATCAAAGGACGAACTTGATGAATTACTTGCTAAAGTTTCACCTTCATGCCCATATTGTGAAACTATCAATTGGTCAACCGTTTCTGCTAAAAACCTAATGATCCACACCAAAATTGGAGCTGGAAATTCTGGCCGTACCGGATTTCTTAGGCCTGAGACTGCTCAAGGAATGTTTACTTCCTTCCCCTCATTATACCGTCATTTTAGAGAAAAATTACCATTTGGAGCAGTTCAAGTCGGCAAAGGATATCGTAATGAAATCTCTCCGCGTCAAGGAATGATAAGATTACGAGAATTCAATATGGCCGAGCTAGAATACTTCATCGATCCTGAAATGCCGGTAGATCATGATTTTAGTTCTTGGTCAAATATTGCTTTTACAATGATTAGTGAAGATCGTGGTGAAGTGAAAGTTTCTATTCAAGAAGCTGTTGAGTTAGGCTTAGTAAGACATGCAACAGTCGGATATTTCATCGCTAAAACCTACGATTTTTTGACTAAAGTTGGTATAGATACATCAAGAATTAGATTTAGGCAGCATGAAACGAATGAAATGGCTCATTATGCCACAGATTGTTGGGACGCAGAAATACATGGTTCTTATGGATGGATAGAATGTGTTGGTATTGCCCATCGAGGTTGTTACGATCTTGAAGCGCATGAAAAATATACGGGTAAAACATTGCGGGCACGGAGAGAATTCGAAACTCCAAAAGAAGTAATTATTGATGGGTGGACAATAGATGGAGCAGTAGCTGGTCCTGCGTTTAGGTCACTTGCTGGCAAGGTAAAAATAGCAGTTGAAAAACTTCCTGTTGAAACTAAATTCCCATATGAATTAGAGATTGATGGAACTTCAATTGTAGTCAATGAAGAGCACGTAAAAAGGTTACAAAGAACTGATACAATCACTGGTGAGTGGTTTATACCTCACGTAGTGGAGCCAGCATTTGGCATTGATAGGATAATTTGGCATATACTTGATCATGCATTTGAAGAAACTACTAAGCAAGGAGAAAATTACACTTTAATGAAATTAAATCCTAATGTTGTGCCTGTTGATTATTCAGTATTCCCACTATTCGAAAAAGATGGAATGAAAGAATTAGCATTAGAGATAAACAACAAATTCAATGAGAGATCAGGAATAGTTTCGACCTATGACTCCAGTGGTTCAATTGGTCGAAGATATGCAAGGGCTGATGAAATAGGGATTCCATTCTGTATTACTGTTGATCATCAATCTTTGGAAGATAGTACTGTCACAGTTAGACAAAGAGATACTGGAGAACAAACTCGCGTCCCAATTAATGAACTGTAAAAATTTGCTAAAAGTGATTTTGTATTTTGTTAAAATTGAATAACCTTCACCAAAGGGTGAAGTTATGGCCGATGTTTCCGATTGGACTGAAAGACATCGTCCCACCTCCGAAAGTCATCTTGAAGGGAATGAAACTCAACGACAAAAGATTCGAAAATGGCTTGATGACTGGAAGAATGGCGTTCCTAAAAATAAGGCAATATTGTTGGTTGGTCCACCTGGTGTAGGAAAAACAACAGTGGCAAGAGCGATTGCACAAGATATGGGCTGGAATGTAATTGAATTAAATGCTTCAGACGCTAGAAACGCTGCTTCGATTAGAAAAGCAGCAACTAAGGGAGCAACACATCGTTCACTTTTTTTTAACCCTGATGAAAATGATACAAAAACTCTAATTTTGATAGATGAGGTTGACCATCTTTCAGGTGGGTTGCGTTCAGTTAGTGAATCAAGGATAAATAATGCCATTAAGGTAAACTCAGATCAATCTGAAGCAGTCCAATTGAAGGGTGACACTGGTGGTAAAGCAGAGTTATTGAAATTATTAGCAGAAACTAAGCAACCGGTTATTCTTGCATGCAATGAAGTAATGGGCTTATGGGGTAAATCTTCGAACTGGCGTTCTACTAGAGAAAGATTTCAAAGATTATTAATGACAATTAATTTTGAAAGAGCTAGTAATGATGCTCTACGTAATATTGCTAGAAGAGTATTAAAATCTGAAAACATTGAATATGATACAGCAGCAATTGATGCATTATCTAACAACAATCCAGGTGACTTAAGAGCACTTGTTAGAGATTTACAAGTTATCTGTGCATCAGGTACAAATTCTATAGATAAAGATACTGTGATGCAATATGTTGAAATGAGTGAGAGAGATGTTTCAGTAGAAGTTTTTCCTGGGCTATCAGAATTATACAAATCAAATCATGCAAAAGATGCAATAAAACTGGGAATTTCAATTGATAAGGCACCATCTGAATTATTAAATTGGATTCATTGGAATAACCCATCAATTTTTACTAATAAGCAAGCAATTGATCGAGGTAATAGAGCACTATGTCAGTCATCAAAAATGCTTATGTCAATGTATCAAAATACTGCACATCGCTCTTGGTATTGGTCTTCACAAATATCTGGATTAGCAGCATCAGTTGTCAATCAGCAAGATTTATCCGGAAAATTATATCCAAGTTATCCAAATTTCCTTCGTCGGGGTTCAGTTCAAGGGCGTTCAACAATTATCAATCGCTTAACTGATATTACTGGAGCAAGTAAATCATCAGTACGCGAAGAATTACTACCTTTACTAATTTCATTGCATTCTGAAACATCTGAAGTTGGAAATAGTGATGATTTTACAATATCAATTGACCTTGGTCTGACTGGCGATGAACATGCTGCTCTTTGTGGCTTGCCTAAAAGTAGAAAATCTACCAAAGAATTAGTTGCGAGATACAATCTAATAGAATCAGAACGAAGTAATCACAATGAAATTGCAGCGATAGAAGAAATCCAATCAAACGAAGATATAATTGAAGAATCAAAACCAAATAAAGCTCAACGAACTTTATTTTGAAACTATAATTTACGTCCAGGAATCATTCTCTTAAACAGTGCAAGTGCTCTTCTGTCACTATGCTCTTTATTTTCATCCTGCCAAGTTCTTGGATGAAGCAAGATAACCACTGTCAATAATTCCAATCTGCCAAACCACATCAATATCGATGTAAATATTAATACTCCAGAATTTAAGGGTGACCAAGTACTACTTGGACCATAAGAACCCAAAGCAGGTCCAGTGTTACCAAGAGATGATGCAGTAATTCCTATAATGCTTTCAAATGATTCATCCAACATTAAAATGGCCAATAATATACTTGCAATTCCAAATAAGCCTATCCATACAAATAACATTCCAACAATCTTGTCAATTTGCTGAGGTTCCACAACTTCTCCATTCATTCTAATCTGCTTAATTTTCCTTGGCTGGGCAATCCGAACCAATTCTCTCATCGCTACTTTGAAAGCAAGAATAATTCGCATTAATTTTAATCCACCACTAGTAGAACCAGCACAAGCTCCAACAATCATCAAAATCATCAATACAAATTGAGTTATAACAGGCCAAGTGGTATAATCTTGAGTTGTATAACCAGTAGATGTTCCAATTGAAATTGCTTGGAACAAACTTTGTCTTAGTGAATCAGTTGGTGATATATTGGTTGAAATTAATGCTACCATCATGAATAAAACTGCAGTGAATATATACACAAGATAAGTCTTGAACTCTTCATCGGAAAATGCTTTCATAAATTCTCTAGCGATCAAGAACCAGATTAAGGTAAAATTAATTCCTCCAACAAACATGAAAACAATGATTATTGCTTCAATTGTCAGAGAGTCATAATATCCAATACTTGCATCTCTTGTTGAAAAACCTCCAGTTGCCATGGTGGTAAATCCGTGATTTACTGCATCAAAAAGTGACATTTGGCCAATAAAGTGTAATAGAAACATTTCAAAAACAGTCAAACCAATGTATATTATCCACAATGCAAATGCTGTTTCCTTCAATTTGGGTCTTAGCCTTGACAATGATGGGCCAGTTAGCTCTGCTCTAGCAAGAGCCATTCCGCCACCCATAACTCTTGACAACAACATCATACCTAACATAATGATACCCATACCACCCAACCATTGAGTAATGGAACGCCAAAGCAATATTCCTCTTGGTTGGGAATTAATACAATCAACTGTGACTCCAGGTATACAATTAGGGCTCATGTTGTGGGAAATTACAGTAGCACCGGTGGTAGTAAATCCAGACATGGATTCAAACCAGGAATTTACTGCTCCGCGGGCAATATCGATTAAAGTTGCATCTGCAGTAAAAGGCCCAACAAAAACTCCTCCAAGCCAATATGGAAATAATCCAATAAATACTACAATTGGATAAATTAATGCGACTGCAGCAAAAGCTTCACGATCTCTAAGTCTTTCTGGAGTGTCACTTCGAGTACCAAATTTTAGCATCAAACTACCCAATGTTGGAGACATAATTATTGGAATCAAAAAAGCCTTCATGGCCATTTCGAAATCATCTAACCATATGGTGATCAAACTGCAGATAAACAATGGAATGCTAATCGCAATTAAGGTCCAACCAAGAATCAGGCTAAGTACATCAAAACGCATGTTCACACCTTGAATTTTCGTTCAAGTTCAGCAACTTTATCGGGGCTGGTAAAAATGATCAAATTGTCTTCAGGTAACAGTAATTTTTCAGGAGCAGGTCTAAGGTTCTCCCATATACCGTCAACAGTTCTTCTTTGAATAAATGCTATTCTCATCCACTCACTAAATCCTGCATCTGAGATTCTCATATTGGAAAATTTATGCGCTGAATCAACCCTCATACTTATTCCTACAATATTAGGGACATTTGACAATACTGCATATGCACCTGCTGCTTTAGTATGTATGTGAGCTAAGATATTATCAACCGCAACACGTTTTCTATCAACTGCAAAGGTAATACCCATTCTTTGTGTTACTTTTACCAAATCAGCATCATTGAGCAGTAATCCTGTGCGATTAACGCCCATATCGCTTGCTAGTAAAGCAGCTGCAATACTATCATGATCAGATTTCAATGCTGCAATTGCAATATGATGTTCTGGTATTCCAACTTCAGTTAAGATGTCTCGGTCAAGATGGTCTCCGTGAATTACCTCTAAGTTGGGATTTGAGCCGATATGAGTGGCAGAGAATTCATTTGCCAGTTGTAGGTCTCTTTCGATAACAGTTACCTTTGCACCATTCATCAACCAATTTTCAGCAATCATTTGACCGATTCTATTTGCACCAATGATGGCTACTTTTGGAGATATTGGGAAATCAGTGGCTTCATGACCAAAAATATTCAAAATACGATTAAAACTTGACAGACCATTTGTCGCTACAGCAATCGTGTCATTTGGCATCAAAACAAAATCTCCATCAGGGACAACGCTTTTTTCTCCAACTCTCTTTACTCCAATAATTAGTGGCAATTCTCCATCTATCGAAGCATTTGCTTCCTTTAATGTATTGAACACAATTCCATCAGCATTTTTTGTTACATTGAATTCGATAATATATGAATCATGTCCAAATGGAATAACTTCCTCGATTGATGATGATCTAAGACCTGTATGTAATCTTTTTATTGCACTATCCAATGGATTAACTACATGATTTACCTTTGCCCAATTAGTTAGGTATCCTTGTTTTTGCTCCTCTAAATAATTCATATTCCTTATTCGAGAAATAGATAGTAATGGTTTAGCCTTTGAACCCGCATATTGGTAATGAGCATGCTCAGCAAGGGCACAGGCAAGCAGATTCCTTTCATCAGAATTTGTCGCTGCAACAAATATCTCTGCCTCACCAATTCCTGCTTCATTCAATTTTTCTCTTGTAGTCAAATCACCATGGATTACCAAAACATCCAAGTTTTGAGCATTTTTTACAGCCCTAGAGTCAGAATCAACTAAGACTACATCCATTTCTTCAGCTCTCAATGCTCTTGCCAATTCGGTTCCGACTCTTCCGGCTCCACCAATAATTATTCGCAAATTATCACCTCAAATTTTCTGGTAGTTTCTTTATTTGGTAGGTACCACCTGTTGATTCTGGTACATCTATAGTTGAAAATGATCTAGTTCTATCAACATTATTACTGTATAATCCTGGTTTGTAATAATTATTGATTAAATTACCTGTAGAGTCTGCTTCTTCTATCCAATCAATGTACGCAGTAGGAGTGTGCAATAGCCATTTGTTGTTTACAACATCAACCGAACCTTCAACAAAACAAGTGTCTAGCGCAATATTTCTATCTTGACACCACTCGTCACTCATTGGCAGTAATATGTATCCCCATGCATGAGCTTCCCAGTAGTTAAATGTAGAATCAGTTAATGCGCCAAAAACGTACCAACCAGGAATCATTTTGGTTCTTAAAATCGAGAAAAACGCATTGGTTTGTTCATCACAGTCTCCAACACCAGCACTCAAACAAGCAGGACCGCTTCGTGCTACAACTGGGGCATTTTTGTCATATAGAATATTTTGATGTAGATAATCAAAAGTCGCTCTAGCAAATGCATAAGCATTGGTAGAGCGGCCTTCAGGAAGCGATGCGGAAATAGTTTGGGCAGTTGAAATAACTACAGCATCTTGACTATTTATTGCATAATCAAATCTACCTTTGTTATACCAAGTTGAAGTGGAATATTGTGCAGCTTTAATTCCGCCGCCACGATCTACAATATCAGAAAAATCACCACTCCTATCAACACTGATACCATTAGAACTACCATCTACGCGAGAATCAACTCTTGATGATGACCACCATGAATATGATGTGCTGGTAAGAGAAACAGCATAAGTAAAAGATGCTTCTTCACCTGGGTCAAGATTCAATTTAACTTTAACACATATGTCTACAGAACACATATCTTCTCCAATGCCTACCCCAGGCCACCAGATCTCATGACCGTCAATGGTAGATAATTTGTCATCAGGCATTCTTGCAGGTTCACCAAGCAGCGGTATATCATAACTAACACCATTTAGAATCAACTCAATTTGATTAATAACTTGTATCGATTGAGTCATTAGAGGATCACTTCCATCAGTATATTCAAACATCGTAGATTGTCCATTAAGAGTGGAGACGTCACGGGGAATAGCTAAATTTTCACTAAGATATCCTTCACCTCCATTATTTACCACATCAATTGTTTTACCAACAGTGTATGTAGTTTCTATCGGGTATAGGTGATATGGAGCTGCAGCTAATTGTATATATTCACTAATTCCAGCCCATTTATTGAATACCACCTCTCTTGCTTGAGGCGATAACATGATGAAAGCAACTAATCCCAACATGACCACGCTTCTAAATCGGTTTTTCCTTCTCTTGAGTATGTTTTTCCTTCTTCCTGTATGAGTTTGAACTACACCTGACTTTGTTGGTTTTTTAGTTTTCAAGTATGTGGTTTCAATAGAACCTTGATTGAATTGTTGTTCTGCAGCAAATTGCTTCGATTTAATATTAGCAAGAACCCTGCCACATGTGTAACAAATTGTGTCACCCGGGAGAGTGACACTCCTACAATAAGGGCAGTTACCCATGTTACTCGGCTTTGACGACATTGTATAACGGTTGCCTGCGGATATCCTACAAAGTGTTTATTTTGTAAGTAATCTAAAATTCCGTCTAAATCAAAATCAATGAGTTTAGTAAGCAACTACTCACTTTCATTTGCCGAAGATGTGCTAGGTAAACTGCTCGAAATCTTGCTTAATTTCCTCTCTCTTGCTTGACGTGCCCAAATTTTACGAAGTTGTTTTTTACCTTCTTTTGGTATTGAATTCCAAATCCAGTCTTCTGATGCTCTATTTGCTATTAGCATTACAGGTAGGATGAAAATCCAACCTATCGGCGCAGATAATACGTATGCAAACATAATCACATATCCACAACGCCACATGGTAGCGCGCAATATTGCTCCCCATTTTTTGCCCATTAGCATCAAATGTCCTTGGTATGAGGTAATGATTGCCTCACATCTTGGTGCTAAAAGACAGATCAATAGAATGGAAATCAATAAAATCATACTAAAATCATACCATTGTAATATGGCAAAGATGACTACCATGGCGAACATTCCACCTATGGCAAGACCCAGAGCCCAACCACTGGTTGTTTGTGATGAACCAGAACGCACACGATTTCTTCGCAATAAGAAATGGACAATTATTGACATTATTAAGCAGTACAAAATCAAATTAATTGGATTGACAATAGTATCTTGATTTGCTTCGAATTCAAGATTTGGCAAAATAATATTGTTATGTATCTGTGATGCGTAAAGTCCACCAAGGAGGATTCCCCAAAATACATTACTCCAGGCAGTAGGCAAATCATAAAATCCAGAATAGCGAGTCATTACACCCTTCCAGCCTAGCGTCATGCCAATTAAGGCTGAAACACTGGCTATCTGAAATAACACCAATTGGTTTGCCATTATGTGCGCGTCGATGTATTAGTTCATGAAATCGATGTAGGATTTATCCTAAATCCGTTGAATTCAAAGACTTTGAACTATGAGCCGATAATATGGCAAGATTACTTTTGTTCGGCGGCAAAGGTGGAGTTGGCAAAACTACTACTTC
>JAKUNX010000078.1 GCA_022451835.1 Candidatus Poseidoniaceae archaeon | reverse complement strand
AAATGCTAAACCAATAAACAGGAAACTTAGACCTGATTGATGAACTTGATCCACACTAGCTCTATGCTTCATAAATCTATGTTGATATGTAATTTATTATAACAATATCTTGTGAGTCTAAACCCTATGGGTTCAAACTCTAATTAGATAAATGTCCGAAATAATGCATTCGCAGATTTAGAGCTGAGGATAATGGTGGACACTGGGGGATTTGAACCCCCGGCCTTCTGGTTGCAAACCAGACGCTCTTCCAACTGAGCTAAGCGCCCTCAAGGCTGGCGGGGTGTCTCCACCTTTTCTATGTTGCCAATGGTTATACTCACTCGACACAGTCGATGGTTGCATCTCTATCTGGACCTACGCCAACCGAAGTACAAGGAACTCCTACCAAGTTCTCAATCTGCTTGATGTAATGTTGTGCTGCAGAGGGTAGTATCGAATAACCAAGACCCTCATCATTAGCTTTCTTTGCGATTCCAAGCCACTCTACAAGCGAGTGAGATGGGAATCCTGGCATACTGATGTAAATTGGTTTACATCTTGCAAGTGCTGAAGCACTCGATGGCATTTCTCGAATTTCCTTGCCATCTAATTCATATGCTACACAGATATTCAATTCATCTAATCCACCAAGCACATCTAACTTAGTCAAAGCTAATCCGGTAAAACCATTGATTCTGTGGGCATGACGCATTACTACAGCATCAAACCAGCCACATCGACGCTTTCTACCAGTTGTTGTACCAAACTCATGGCCAACAGTTCCCAAATGATTTCCTACTTCATCTAATAATTCAGTAGGCATTGCACCATTTCCAACTCTAGTAATATATGCTTTAGTTATACCAATCACTTCATTGACGTGCCCCGGATGAATTCCTGCACCATGTGTTGAATTACCTCTTGAGGTAACACTTGAAGTTACGAATGGAAAGGTTCCTTGGTCAATATCGAGTAGACAACCCTGTGCCCCTTCAAGAATCACATGTTCATCCATTTTTAGCGCATTATCAAGCATTAACCCAGTGTTCCCTATACTAGTGGAATAATTATCCCAGACCCAATTAACATCTGATTTTAATCCTTCAACAGTAACTCGATCTGTACAACCTGCTGCCTCTAAAGAAGCATTCATTCGACTGACAGTTGAAGAGTACCATTCATCATCATCTTTGACTTCTTCAACATCGCCAAACCTAAGTCCAATTCGGTTAATCTTGTCAGCATATGTTGGGCCAATACCTCGGCCTGTGGTACCTATTTTCTTATCTAATCCATCTAAAAATCTGTGGTAAGGTAAGATGATGTGAGCCCGCTCACTAACAAATAATCGGTCACCTCTTGGGTCTTCACCTGTTGATTCTTGCCAATTCTTTAATTCGGTATCCAATACCCATGGATCGATTACCATGCCATCTCCAAGAACCAAATTACATTCTTTTCTGGTTATCCCGGACGGAAGAAGATGGAATTTTAGAACCTCATCCCCAAGTACAACCGTGTGGCCGGCATTATTGCCACCTTGAAATCTAGCAACCCATGTTGCTTGCTCAGCAATACGGTCAACCAATTTTCCTTTACCTTCATCTCCCCATTGTGCACCTAGTACCACTGTTGCTGGCATGTCTGTCAATTCAAGCGTTACGCGTACCGTCTTTGAACTATGTCATTGATAATTTGACCCTTAAACAAACTACAAACTGAATAATATTGTAAAAACAACAGTTTATATTCACATCAACTTACTTCGAGCCAAACCAGTGTGAATATTGGATGATTCGGCTACGAGTACACTTTTAACAAAAGTACGGTAAAATAACATACTTTATATAGGTCGGAGTTTAACTAATTAACTGGAGGTTAAGTAAATGGAAAGTAGTGATAAGAGAGGCTCGAGACCAGATATTACAGGGTACGGCCTATTTGACAAAAATAGAAGAGTCGTTGATGGACACACGAGGCCGTGTGAGGAGTGTGGAGCTGTTGACTGGCAAATAGATACTTCTAGAGGCGAAATAGTTTGTAATTCATGTGGACTAGTAGTCGAAGAAAATGTAATCGACCCTGGCGCAGAATGGACTACCACAGACAAAACAGAAGATCGTTCTCGAGTTGGACAACCACTAACATACACACTAGCAGACAAGGGTCTCAACACCTCAATCGATGTTAAAGATTTGAACTCTGGTTCTTCAGCAAGACACGGGATGAATTCGCAATCTAGAAGGGATTGGCGCCGAAGAAGAGTAATCGATGAGCGTTCAAAAACCAGAAAAAGCCGCGAAAGAAATCTTGTCAAAGCAAATCAGATGATAAGAGATAAATCTAATCTGCCTAAATCGCTACAAGAAGAAACTGCGAGACTCTACCGAAGATTAAGCGGCGAAGGTTTTGTCACTGGAAGATCAATTGCTGGAGTTGCCGCTGCATGTACATATTTAGTTGCCCGTGAAGAAAATCTTCCTCGCCAAATCCCTGAAATTGCTCAAAGTTATGCTGTCACAGAAAAAGAATTATCAAGATTGATAAGACAAGTTTCTCGTAAGTTGAACTTACACAAGATCACGTCACCAAACCAATACTTTGACAAATTTATCTCAGACTTACAACTTCCACCAAATATTTTTACTCAAGTTAATCATCTTTGGTCGAAAATACAACCCCATGAAGATATTTGGCAGGGTAAGAAACCTATGGGTGTAGCAGCTGCTCTTATCTACAAGGCGGCTTCAGAATCTGGAAACTCAAGAACACAATCAGATGTTTGTAAAGTTGCCAACGTTTCAGAAGTAACACTACGTGGCTTGTTGAGAATCTTTGATGGTTTATTGGCACAACTTGGTGAAGTATCCAAGCAGTGAAACCCTAACATTGAATAAGCGCAAATTTGTGGGAGAATCATGGGATTCAAAGCGAAGGCAAGAAAACATCGTAAAGATGACCCATCAGTCAATGCAAGTTCTAAGAAAAAATCTAACCAAGGCGAACTTGCTTGCGCAATAAGTGGATGTGAAAAATTCGCTGACAAATCATTAGGTGGTCGTTCATTATCACTAGATAATGCATTGGATATGTGGGGTCAAGGTAACTTCACCGCAACAAAAGGACGAGTTAGAGTTTGTAAGTCATGTTACAGAACATGGAAGAAAGAAAATAAGAATGAAGACACTTATTGATTTCACTTTCAGTTTTCCCACAAGGGGTCTACAAAAAGTAATCCTACCCCCGGCCGACATTTCTTTTGTATGACAAATGGAACCGTAGTACGCAGCATGGTTTTGAGTGATGGCTATATCATCGCTCTCGATGACGGAATGATTAGTTGGCGCCCAAATAATGGCCGTCGAACAAACTATCGATTACAATATCCAGCATCGGTATTACTTGGAATGAAAGGAGAATCTGGTCTTTGTGAATCATTAGTGATTGGAGATACTAGAGGAAATGTGATTACATTATCACTACCTAAATTAGAATTACTCGATGCTTATGAGACAAATGGTGGATTGATTCGATCCTTGTGCAGAGTTAGTTCTACTTCTGAGAAGTTACTCGTTGGCAGTGATACTGGTCATGTTTGGATGATTGGTAGGGAAGTTCCAGACAATCGTGTGTTATTATTCACCCATGATGAATGTATAACCAGTATTAGAACAACCAATAATGAAATTATAGTTCATAGTGGTTGGTCAAAATATAATTACGATTGGCAAGGCGTAATGATTTCTAATTTTAGCAGCAATCAAGTTTTCGAACAAAAGCAAATCGAGCGTTCTAATCGACGAGCTAAACTATTGGAAAAGAAAGCGCGAAATTCTGTCTTTGGAACTATGCTAGATATGCCAATCATTAGTTGATTTCTTCTCTTTCTTCTAATGGCCAAGGTGGATGGGGAGTAAACCACAAAGCAGTTTGCGCTGGCCTAGACCAAGATTTTGGAGGTCTTCCTTCCATCTCAATGCAATTTTCAAAGAACTCAATGTGTTGATTTAATACTTCTAAAACATGCTTTTTGCCTTTTATCGCAGGTCCTTGAAGTGGAATAATTGTTTCAAGTTTTAACTTTCTTATACTGCGTAAACTTTTCACAATATCTGGCAAGCACCCTGTCGGCATGTCCCATCTTGTCGGTCGATCTGCTCTTGGAATCAATAATCCTGCAACAAGTAATTCCTTCTCAGGTATGTGATAAGCCATACTATCAGTGCAATGTCCTGGCACAGAAATAGCACAAATCTGCCCTTGTCCCAAAGGAAATACATCATTGTGATTGACAATTTCTGTGGCGATTACAGGCATATCTGAATCAAAACGATTGGCCCAAGTTGTGAAGAAGTCTCCCGTCTCTAAGGATGATTGACCTTCAGGATGAATATGAACTGGACAATTTCCTAATTCTGCTGATAGATGATTTGCGCCACCTGAGCACGGAAATCGTCTAGAAGTAAGCAGTATTCTGTCAACAGTATCTACAACATCTCCACCCTCTTCGAGAATGCCTTGTATTCGTTCCAATTGTAGTGATTGATACCATGAAGTACCAGCATCGATGATTATATTTCCTAGTCCTCCAATAACTAATACCACGTTCGAATCATGATGAATACCGGGTAGGCGCACGATTCGCATAAATTGCCCTCATCAGAATAGTGTTTCAATGTAGTGATGCGATAAATTACAACCACAAAGCGAGTTGGTGGTGGTTAAATAGGGGGAGTTTGTGGGACGCACATGGCACGGTTCCCTGAAGCAGAAGCAAGAATGCTTCGCCGTAAAATTTGCATGAAGTGCAATGCAAGACTTGCTTGGCGTGCTGAAAAATGCAGAAAGTGCAATTACAAGGGCTTGAGACCTAAAAATATCGAGCGTAAAGGTGTATGATTTCTTAATCATAAACCAGCAATCTGTAGTATTATTACTATTATATCTCCAAATATAGCCATTGGTAAAATTACTGGGAACAAGAATACCAGCAATGGTAGTTTGTAACTGACCCAAACCTGTTCAACATTATTGGACTTTAATTCTTCAATTTGTAAGGCTAACTGCTCATCGCTCGGAGTTCTTCTTGGAGCCCTTGTCTTATGATACGTCTTTAGTTCACCATTAGGCATTTCAATCATTGAAGTTAATAACCAAACATGGCTATCTTGAACCTTGTCTATTGGCATAACAGTAGAGTGCCAGAACATTCGCAAATCACTAATAGATTTCACATTACCATTGATTATATTCTTGATAATTAGGAAAATCGGAATTAGTAGGAAGCTTATACCGCCCCACATCAAGAGCGAAATTGCTGGTGGCAAACGTAATGTTACCTCACTGCTATAATCTAATACAACTGGCATAGTAGACCAATTAGGCACCAAGATAGCCACCCACATCAGTGCCTTTGCATCTGCTCCACCGTGAATCAAACGTAATCTCCAACCAAAGTCGATTACAAAAATCACGATTAATCCAGACAGTGTTGTCCAATATAACGCTGCCATTCCAGATTCTTCTCCAAGTAAAATATCCAATAAGTCAACATCACCATACTTTGTCATTCCAACAACAACTCCAATAATGCTGACTAGATACCACATAGAGACAATTATGTCTAAACGATTGCCAGATAGAACATCTTTAATCGTTGGCCGCCCAATTACAGCAACTGAAGCATAAGCCACAACGGCAGATGCGGTAAGGAATATTGTCCAGTCTGCCTCTCTTGCCAATAGTTCAAGACACCAAATAAAAATAGCAGGTTTTACCCAAATCATCCAATGACTATTGCTGACTCTGCGTTCTTTATGATCCATCCAAGCGGCCCAACCCATACCAAGTAGAAGAACGCCAACTCTGCTCCACCCCAATACTTGCTCAGATGTCAGTGCCATGTTAGGCGCGTGTCGACAATGAATTTAAAGACGGCCTACACGGTGGATATATTACCCAGCATTGGAGGATTAACCATGGATGTGGAAACTAGACTACAACAAGTCGCGACTGTTATCAATCAAATTGATGACCCAAAAGTCCCTAGAAACATTCGACGGCAGGCCAAAGAAGCCTGTGACCAATGGTTACTTAACAAGAGTAAGAAGCTTGACGTAAGAATAGCTATGAGTCAATCAAAATTAGAAGAATTGTATGAAGACCCTAACATACCGCCTGAATTTGGCACACTAATTTTGATGATCAATACTGAACTGGAGAAAATACTCACAGAAGTTCTATGATTCTTCCAAATATTCATTCGGAACTGTCTTGATTTTTAGAGATAATATTGCTGATAAAAGCATCATTATACCACATAAATGGAAAGCTGTATGATAATCTAGTGGCCATTTCCGTGATACGGTTAATGTCCAAACAATTCCACCGGTTAATGGCCCGATTATTCGAGCAAATGAACTAACAGATTCTTGAGCCCCCATAACAATACCAAGATTTAGTCCGTTATGCTTAGCAGTTGTAGTCAGCAATGAGGAGGAGGAGGGTTGGAAAATACCATTTCCAACTGAAATAAGAATAACTACAGCAAATAAGTAACCAAAAGCCCAATCAGCTTGTGTATATGGGATGAGAACAAGTCCTAAACCACATAAAAGACATGAAATTGGTAACAAATTATCTGGGCCAAAGCGCTTTGATAATGGACCAATTAAGACTCCTTGAGTAATGATTCCAGTTATACCTATAATGGCGAATAAACGACCATTCTGTGCTTCATTGTAACTAAGTCCACCTTCATCAATGGCCATTCCAGTATACAAAATGAATACAGCATGCATTATGGTGAATCCAAAAATAAACAGCATTTTTACCCAAATAATAACTGAAATTGTACCTTTATTTAGCATCGAAAAAGATTGTTTTACTGAATTACCTATTCGTGAGGTCCAACTTACGCTATCAAAATTGGAGCGTTTTGTTTTGGGCAATGATTCTGGTAATTTGAAATAAGCAAAAATAAGTGATACTAGAGATAAAGCACCTGCTGCAATACACGGAAGTAGATACGGATAGGTATCAAAGATTGTATCGACAAAAATTTCCCACCTTGCTGCTGGATTAGACAGTTCACCGCCGATAAATGGCCCAATTGTGAATCCAAGACCAAAGGCTGCACCAATAATACCCATTCTTGATGTTAATTGGCTTGGAGTACTTACATCACCGATGTATGCTTTTGCAACAGCCAAATTTCCGTTAAATACACCTGCAAGAAATCGTGCTAATAAGGCAATTAACAGCGTATTGGCTAATCCAAACATGGCGAAAAAAACCGTATTCCCAATTAGACCTATCATGAGAACTGGCCTACGACCAATTCGGTCAGAGATAGTACCCCAAAATGGCGAGAATAAAAACTGGGCTGCTGAGTATGAAGTCATTAATAACCCAACCCATAGGCCGACTTCTGTGATACCATCAGCAGCTGCTAAATCTTCAACAAGATAGGTCAAAAAAGGAATTACTATTCCAAAACCAATCATATCGATCATGGTAACCATGAATAGTACAAACAATGCGCCTTTACCCGCAATGATAGCAGGTTCTGAAGACGAATGTTCAGTCATATTGCGGCCTAATACTCATCGTTTTTGTAGTCAACGCGATAATTAAACCAAATCAATTGATTCAAGCCGATGGAGACTTCTTCGAAACTTCCGGAGTTAATCTGTCAATAACGTTGCCTAAGCGTTCAACAAGTCCGGCTTTTTGCTCGTGCTTGATTAACGCATGTTCCATGACTTCATCAAGTGAATCAACAGCAATGACCTCGATCTGGTCAACATACTTATCGTCAATTAATACATCTTGCAGATTTGCTCTAGGAACAACAACTGTTTTGATTCCTGAGGCTGCTGCTGCTTCAATCTTAGCAGTCACACCGCCGATTGGCAATACTTCACCCCTAACTGATAGAGAGCCTGTCATAGCCAAATCTTGCCTGATAGGAATCTCCTCTAAAGCTGAAATCACCGCTGTAGCGATGGTAATAGATGCTGAATCTCCATCAACTCCGTGGGTATCTACGAATTGAATATGAATATCATAATCTGAAATATCCTTGCCAGTTAATTTCTTGATCACTGCACTAACATTTGTTACGCTTTCCTTAGCCAAGTCAGAAAGGCCACCTGTAGCGTGAATTTTTCCACCGCCGCCTTGAGAGGGCGTTACTAATGCTTCAACAGGGAGCATTATTCCACTAAAATCAGAAAGTCCTGAATTAGCACCGAGAACTGCAAGACCATTGACTCTACCAACTCTTTCTCCTGAATTAACCAGTAAGGAATAATCTCTACGACGTTCAATCATGCGGTCAGCGACTTGCTGCTCGAGTGGCTTTGCAATTTTTCTTGCTCCTAGAACATGTGCGGCAGTAGTATACTTTGACCCATCTTCACTAGCCAAATCGCCAGCAATACGAATTAGTCCACCTAATTCTCTTAATCGCAGAGATAGTTTTCCTCTTCTTCCTGCACGTCTTTGAGCCTCACGTAGAATCAAGGCTACAGCGGATTTGTCAAAGTGTGGAATTTCTCTAGTTGTACCAACATCTCGAATTACTTCTTGTGCTATGAATCTAATTAGACGACGGCGGTTTCTCGAGGTATCAGGCATTTCTGAGTTAACATATACCTCATAACCATAGCCTCTAATTCTGGTTCTAAGTGCTGGGTGCCTACCCT
>JAKUNX010000077.1 GCA_022451835.1 Candidatus Poseidoniaceae archaeon | reverse complement strand
TCTTCAGTAGCGGCTTGAGTGCGTGCATTAGCAATTTCAAGTTCTCTAGCTTTAATTTCTTCAGTAGACCTTCCAGTTTGCGCAGCTAGACTTCTTCTTCGATCCTCTCTAGCTTTACGTTCAAGTTGCTTGTGTCTTGCCTTTTCGATATTTTGCAGCATGTACATAGCATCGTGTTCAAGCAATGGTGAATCCGAGATAAGTGTAATGTCTAACCATCCTCCCTCTTCTACAATAAATTCTGCTAGAGGTTCAAAGTTCAAGTCCGACTTCTTGATCTGAGTATAATGCATTGCAGTAGAATTCTTTGGTACCGATTGTTTCCCTCACTAAATCAAACATTTCTCCATAATCTTCAGAGGTTCTCATACTACCATGACCTCTAGAATGTATGTGGGCAATGTTGAGTACAGGCACAGTTCCCTCAACGTGATTAACAACTTCAAGAACTTCTTCAAGGCTACCCCATAATTCTTGTCGACCTGATGTTTCGATACCAATTTTTGATGGTGTTCCGTCCTTTAACCATGGGAATACAGGATAAATATCTTCATCATCATGCCAAATTTCGTGGACTCTATCAACTATTCCAGCATAGACATTTGCTAATTGTTCGTTTGCCGCACGTCCTCTGCCCATTTCACCATAATGTCCAGCATGCAGCGTAATGTGTCGAGCATTGATTGTTTTAGCTGCTTGTAATGTGGATTCAATTTTGGTCAATGAACGTCCTCTTTCGACTCTATCACCAAGTAATTCAGAATAATATGGTCCGTGAATGTTCATTTCAAATTCAGTTTTATTGGCCAACACTCCGGCTTGCCAGTATTGTTCAAAGTGTTGAGGGGCAATCATTCTTACAGTTTGGACTTCCATGGTTTCCAAACCTAGAGAGATGATGTCGTCCATACCTTCTACGATAGTACGACCTTTGCATGATAATGGAATACCTGCTGGACCCAATTTAATCGGCAACTACATCCCCCCGCAGGTTCAAGCCAATGGTCACCTAATGATAAGACCTTTCCGTTATTCGGGCAAAAAGACCCGTAAAAAGGTAAATTTAGCTGCTATGATTGTATGCGACACTTCATCAATGAGAGGTTCAACCCGTAGACATGAGCAATTCGATTAAAGAGGCTATTAATGCATTTTCCAATGGCTTACCAGTTTGTCTTTTTGATTCTGAAAAAAGAGAGGGCGAGACCGACCTTTTATTCTCTGCTCAATATGTTACTCCAGCAAATATGAGGCAATTACGCCAAGACTGTGGAGGATTACTGTTCTTAGCGATTGGACACGAAGTTGGAGAAAAGTTTGGTTTGCCATTTTTGCAAGACCTCCACACTCATGAAGCTCTAACCAGTCAATATGATGTATTGCAAGAATTGGTGACCAATGATTTACGTTATGATTCGCGTTCTGCATTTACCTTGTCTCTAAACCACAGAGGAACATATACAGGAATTACCGATAAAGACCGTTGCCTAACAACTAGGAGGTTTGCAGAATTAACCAATGAGGTTTTTACCAATAACACTGAAGATAAAGAGGCTAAAAAATTACTCGGACAAGAATTTAGAACACCTGGCCATATCCCTGTTTGTAGAGAAACTGAAGGTGGTTTGTTACGCCGGCAAGGACATACTGAATTGGCAGTTGGCTTAGCAAGATTAGCGAATGTTTCACCGGTGGTAATTGGTGCAGAAATGCTTGAGCCGGATGGCGATTTAGCCCTATCAGTTGATGAAGCTAAATTATGGGCAAAATCAAGAAATATTCCATTTCTCGAGGGTGCTGATATCATTGAAGCATTAAACATGAAGAAATAATCGATAGAATCATCAATATCATTGAACAGCGTTACTTTGGAGAGGATTTAATGAGAATTATGGCCGTTGGGGTTTTCGATTTACTTCATGCTGGCCATCTCCATTATCTTGAACAGGCTAAAGCACTTGGAAATCACCTCACAGTCGTTGTTGCACATGATGATACAGTTAGGATTAGAAAGCATGAGCCGGTAACTAATCATGACTTGAGAAGACGTATGGTACAGGGCTTGAAACCTGTTGATGAAGCAATAGTTGGCAACTCACCAGATGTATCAATTTTTGAAATTTTACCGGTGGTTAATCCAGAGATAATCGCATTAGGTTATGATCAAGAACATGCTGAAGATTCAATACGACAAAAATTGAATGATTTAGGCTATGGTGCAATTAAAGTTACTAGAGTCGAAGGATTAAGCGATGATTTAGATGGCACTCGGAAAATAATTGCTCGAGTTCTTGAGTTGTCAAGAAACAAAGACTGAGGGAAGTAAAATGTTTACCGGTATAGTCCAAGGTATTGGTGAGATAATTTCAGTATCCACCAAAAACACTGTAACTTCTTTCGAAATAAAATTACCAAATGTTGATGATATAGCAATTGGCGCCAGTGTCTCTGTAAACGGAGTATGTCTTACAGTAGTAACAATAAACTCAGATATTATCAAATTTGACATTATAGATGAAACTATTCAAAGGACAAATTTAGGCGATTTATCTGTTGGCGATAATGTCAATATAGAACGCTCTCTAAAGTTCGGTGAAGAAGTCGGCGGCCATATCTTATCAGGCCACATTTTTGATACTGGAATAATCAAAAAGAAAACCACTTCAGGCGATCAAATGTCATTGAGTATTTTAGCGCCGCCATCAATTCACAAATATCTAACTGAGAAGGGTTACATTGCTATAGATGGCATTTCACTAACTGTTGGTAAAGTTAGTGATGGTTGCTTTGATTTGCATATAATTCCAGAGACAATGAGATTAACTATTCTCGATACAAAAGAAGTTGGCGATATTGTCAATATTGAAATTGATAGTAATACTCAGTTAATAGTTGAAACCATAGAGCGTTTGTTAAAAGATAAGGTGGCATGAAATGAAAATAGTAGCAGTTTGTGGATCATTTCACAAAGAAGAAATTGAATTGATGCTTAAATTCGCTAAAGAAGAAGCAATGAACCATTCTATAGAAATTGCTGAAGTTATTTGGGTGCCAGGCTCAATGGAAGTTCCACTTGCTTTAAATCGTGCAATAGTAAATTTTGATGGAGCAATTTGCTTAGGAATTATCGAAAAGGGCGAAACATTGCATGGAGAATCAATGGGTAATGCAGTTTTGAAATCAATTGTAGATTTACAGATTTCACATAACAAACCGATAGGTTTGGGAATAATTGGACCCGGTGCAGAGCCACAACATATCGAGCCTCGTTTAGAGCCCCATGCTAGAGCCGCAGTAAATGCAGTTGTAGTAATGAATAATCAGTAGAATCAATTCATTTATTGATGTAAAGATTCAATAGGTGAGTGTACTCTCTCAATCTTGCAGGCGATTAGATGAGTGATGTTAGGGATGTGGTGATTATTGGTTCTGGGCCTGCAGGTTATACTGCTGGATTGTATACTGCTAGGGCTATGCTCAATCCATTGATGTTTGCTGGATATATGTCTGGCGGTCAATTGATGTTAACATCAGATATCGAAAACTTCCCAGGTTATCCTCAAGGTATTGGTGGGCCAGAAATGATGATGCAGTTGCGTGAACAAGCTGAAAGATTTGGTCTAGAAGTTCAAGATAGAAATGTGGAATCTGTTGATTTATCTCAACGACCCTACAAAGTAACAGTTGAAGGTGAAGAATTTCTTACTCATGCTATAATTATCTCTACTGGCGCTGAATCTATTTGGTTAAATGCGCCGGGTGAAGCCGAACAAAAAGGCCGTGGAATATCGACGTGTGCAACCTGTGATGGAGCATTCTTCAGAGATGAAGAAGTATTGGTAATTGGTGGTGGAGATTCAGCTTGCGAAGAAGCAACATTCTTGACCCGATTTGCCTCAAAAGTAACTCTTGTTCACAGAAGGGACGTCTTTAGAGCTAGTACAATAATGTACGAGCGTGCAGTAAATAACGACAAGATTGAAATTAAAACTTTCAGACAAGTCAAAGAGTGGTTATCTGATGAAAACGGACTTACTGGAGCAGTACTTGAGGATCCAAGAGATGGATCTACCGAAGAAATCGCTGCTAGTGGAGCATTTATTGCTATTGGACACAAACCAATCACTGGGTTCCTAGAAGGTCAAATTGAGACTGACGATAATGGCTACATTATTCACAAACAACACACGATGACTTCTGTAGAAGGTGTATTTGCGGCTGGAGATGTGGTCGATACAAGGTACAAGCAAGCAATTACTGCTGCTGGAATGGGGTGTCAAGCGGCAATGGATGCTGAAAAATGGCTAGAAGATAAAATCCATTGAACAACCTCTTAATTCATCAATTAGCATACTCTCGCATGTTCATGGTCGACATCAATAGGTATGCAAGGCATATCTCGCTTCCCGATGTTGGTATAGAAGGTCAGAAATTAATCACTCAATCAAGAGTACTCGTAGTTGGAGCCGGTGGATTAGGTAGTCCCGTACTGTTATACTTGGCTGCTGCAGGAATAGGCGAGATTGGAATTATTGATGATGATGATGTTGATTTATCAAATTTACAAAGGCAGGTAATTCACAGCGAATCGCATATTGGTATGGCAAAAGTCGAATCAGCTAGAGAGCGTATTTTATCAATAAATTCAGCAATAAAAGTAACAATATGGAATGAGCGATTATCTCCAGATAATGCTCAAAAAATATTTTGTAATTGGGACTTAATTATCGATGGAACTGATAATATTCCAACCAGATATTTAGTTGATGATATGTGCAAAATACTTGGGATTCCTTGGGTATATGGGTCAATCTATCGATTTGAAGGCCAAGTTAGTGTTTTCAATTATAATGAAGGACCTTGCTATAGAGATTTATTTCCAGAACCTCCACCAAGTAAAATGATTCCATCTTGTGCTGAGGGTGGTGTATTTGGTGTTCTTCCCGGAGTAATCGGCTCTTTACAAGCGACAGAAGCAATCAAAATTATACTGAATAAAGGTGATTTATTGTCAGGTAAATTATTGCTTTATGATGCTGAAGCCATGTCGTTTAGAACACTTAATTTCTCAAAGAATGACAGTTCTGAAACAAATCTAAGCGAGGTAAGGAAAATGTTTGAGGAAAATGGATGGTGCCAATCTTCAAACTTAATTGACGGTGAAATTGAAGAACCGGCAACCGCTGGTGAGGTTATGTTCAATCATCTATCAGTTGCGCAGTATAAAGATAAGAAATCGAATGGTTGGATGCCATTTTTGATTGATGTCAGATCAGATGGGGAATATGATCAAATGAAGGTATCATTTACTGATTTACAAATTCCTCATGAAAATATTCTAAGTAAAGTTGACCAAATACCAAAAGATCGAGATATCATTTTGTTGTGCAGAAGTGGTATGCGTTCTCAGATGGCTGCTATGTTTTTGATGGATGCAGGATATGAAGGAAATAAATTGTACAATCTTGATGGCGGAATAATGGCATGGAGCAGTAATATTCCCGCAGATATTGAGTGATTGGCCAAATTTTCGCCTCGATTAAATTTTTTAATTCTCGGTAAACTAACCTTGGGTAATTTTCCGCATGTTTGGACAATTTACAGGATGAGGTTCAAATGTTGGAGTTAGTTTTCATCATATACGGGGGGGATAATTTTGGCCAAAGTAATCGTTGCAGATGAAAATGAAGGTAGAAGAACTCTTCTTGCAAATACTCTCGAACGTGAGGGTTTTGATATTACTAGAGCGGGAACTCTAAGACAAGCTGAAGGCACTGCATTAGTTACAATGCCAGAAATTGTTTTGATTGAGGGAGATTGGAAAAATGGCGACGCCATAGACGCTGCGCAAAGATTGATGAGTGACCCAGAATTTGCATTCAAGTGTAGAATTGTTGTTTTGTCAAGAAATTCAAGTCAAGAATATTTAATTTCTGCAGCAAAGGCTGGCATCTCAGAAGTGATTGCCAAACCTATTGACATGAAAGTTCTGATTGAGCAGTTGAATAAGCATGCAAGGAAACAGTTTGTTCCTCCTCCTGCTGATGTCGAAGGACCAAATTCAGGTGGTGGAAGTTTTGATGTCTCGATGCTGATGGGTGATTCTACATGGGCTCTTCCTATGTTGAAAGGCTTGGTGGGTCCAGAAAAAATCAATCCAAGTTTTATCGATGAGATTCTTGTTCAAATGGATGAGGAAGGGTTAGAAGTTCAAGATATGTTTGACCCTTCAACAATGGCAGCAATGCTGAGAATTGCATTGAATAATTTAGTTCAAGATGTAGATCCTGAACAATTAAAATCAAGTCAAGAAAGTAGTGAAGAAAATGAAGATGAAACCTCTAATGCTTCATATGATCAAGTTACTAAAGGAGAAAAATTAGGTTCCGGGAATGCTAGGTCGACTAAATTGAAAGGTGGGATGACCACAATGGAAGATATTCTTGAGCAACAGGCTTCATCTATTCAAAATGAAGTTGAATCTGTGATGGACGAGGTTTTGGATGAAAAGCCTGAATTGGTTGCTTTAATGCCAGATGAAGCCCTATTTGGGGTAGATCCAGAGGTCCTAAAATTAACTAGATTGACCAATGAACTTGTCTATGATTTGATGTGGAGTTTGGGTCGTCCAGGTACTGTTGAAGATGTTACTTTAATCACTCAAATTGAAGATATAACCGAGATGATAGGTGATGTATTATCCTCCTTCCCGACTGTCAAAACCATTGATGGTATCGATGAAGAGGAGGAGTAAAATTGTCCTCTCAACCAAAAATTAAAATTAAGCAAGAGAAGGTTAGTCGGACGAGACTTTATTTTTCTTTAGTGGTTATTTCAATATGGCTGATTTTAGGATTTTTCTTTTTCAAAGATGTTGGAGGTTTTATCGAATGGTTTGATGAACTTGGTCCGCTTTCTTCTGTAGTATATTGCCTAGTCGTATCTTTAGCGATAGTCTTAGTTCTCCCGACTCCAATCCTAAAAGTTGGAGCAGGAGCTTTGTTCCCATATTGGTTAGCTGTAATAGTCAATTTCATTGCTTCTTTAATTGGTGGTTTAATCGCATTCTTACTTGGCAGATGGCTGTTTAGAGATTATATCTCAAAAATAGTGGCTAGCGATGAGAGATTGGTAAAATTGGAATCGGCTATCAATGAGGAGGCTATGCAAATTTCTGTATTGGTTAGGCTTTCTCCGATAGTTCCCGACGAGTTGTTAAATTATGTAATGTCAAGTAGTCCAGTTTCTACTCGAGTGTTCTTTTTATCCAACCTTTCCAGTATTGTATATTCCTTCGCTTATGCTTATTTTGGACTAGCAGCAGGTAAATTAGTGTTTAGTGGTGAAGGAATGGACAGTTTTGCAAAATCTCCAGTAGGAACAACTCTTTTGATCATTGGTGTAATAGCATCAATTTTTGTAACGATGTTGATTGCTAGAATAACCAAGAATGCGGTAAATAGCAGAGTTGAGTCTGTTTAATCAACATCGTTCAATTTGTATGGGTGTTTCTTGTGGCCAAACCATGGCGCAGGGCGATTTACCGGAAATTTTGGGTTCAAATTGGTCGCCTATGGCCAAAATAGAATTCACCCAACCATTACTGGTTGATGCTGCAAAAAGAGAGGTTTTGTTATTTGTTGCCCAACAACATGATGGGAAAATTCCAATCGTTTCAGATATTTGGGATCATGTTGTTGGTTCCGAAATAAAACAATTTGAAGGGCCCTCTTGGGATAAGTTTTGTCAACGATTTATTGTTTCATTAGAAAATGCTTTAGTCGCACAAATCGAAGCAAAAATGTCTAATGAAAAAGATGCTGAGGTTATTCCAAGAAGAAGCCTTGAATCATTTCTTGAAAGAAGAAATACTCATTTCATAATCGATATGAAGTTAATGTTTAGAAGACTTGCTCATTATATGTCGGTTACTATTGATCAGAGACTTGAATGGCAGCGAAATATGACTCGTACAAGATATATGGATGAGGCATTGAAAGAGATTTTTACCGAAGGAATTACTACGCCTGATGGAAGTAAATTTGGTGGAAAAGGGTTTAGGTCGACATGGCAGGAGGGTGTTGTAGCAGTTGCCACCGCTCTCAAAACAAACCCAAATGCGAAGCTTGATTCAAAGCCAGGGGCAGGCTATGAAGGAGATTTAGTAGCACCCATGATTAGGGATGTAGGACTTTCTCTCGCAATGGGAGATACTCCACTTGGAGTAATGGCAGCAAATTTAGGCAAAGTTGGTTCAAATCAAAATGGAGGCTGGGATGATGCTGGAGGCAGAGATTTACACATAGGAGCTTGGCATGTAGGAGTGCTTCCGCCAACTGCACCTTTGCCAATTGCCAGTGCAACAATGACCGGATTAGCCTTTGGTGCTTGGCAGAAGAAAATAGATAGATTTCATGTTGCATGTATTGGAGAGGGTGCATCATCATCTGGTGAGTTTTGGGAAGCACTAAACCTTGCAGGGACAAGAGGCCTGCCGATTACTTACATATTACAAAATAATCAAATTGCCTTAGATACCGCTACTATAAATCAATCTGGAGTTGAGCTTTGGGCAGATAAAGCAAAAGCGATGGGATTTCCAAGTTGGACAATTGATGGCTCAGACCCAGCATCATGGTATGCAAGTGTCGCATGCGCTAGAGAGTTTGCACTAGAAGGTGGTGGCCCGACATTAATCCATGTAGAAACTATGAGAGGTTGTGGACACGCCCACCATCA
>JAKUNX010000076.1 GCA_022451835.1 Candidatus Poseidoniaceae archaeon | reverse complement strand
AACCCAAATAGCAAGACAAACGCTCAGTTAATTGAGGTAATCAATCAACTGAAAGCCCAGTCTCGCGAGACCGGTTCCGCTGTTTGGCGAGATGTGGCTATGCGTCTTTCTAAGAGTCGCAAAAACTGGGCCCAACCAAACCTTAGCAGAGTAAGCCGCCATGCTCCAGAGGGTGCAACAATCCTCGTGCCTGGCAAACTACTCGGCAGTGGTGAGGTTTCCAGTAACCACACGGTCGCCGCCTACAGTGTAAGTACAGGTGCTCGTGAGAAGATAGAAGCCGCTGGAGGTCGAGTAATGACTTACGGTGAGCTAATGAACGAAAACCCATCAGGAAAGGGGGTTGTTATCCTTGGCTGAAAAGACATATGTGTTTGACGCCAAAGGAATGATCCTTGGCCGATTGGCTTCTGCAACTGCAGACATACTTTTGAAGGCTGCAAGAGAAGATAGAGATGACAAAGTCATTATCGTTAATGCAGAGAAAGCCATTGTCTCAGGTAGTAAAACCTCAGTATTCAACAGATATCAAGAGAAGTATAAGTTGAATCACGCTAGAAAGGGGCCGTTCTTTCCAAGAATGCCAGATATGATTCTAAAGCGTGCCGTTCGTGGTATGCTTCCTTATCAAAGCAAGAGTAGTGGCCGCAGAGCTCTACGAAACCTTCGTGTTGAAATTGGCTGCCCAAGTCATCTAACTGGCGATTTACCAGACGGCCATGAGCACGGCGATGATAGTAAGATTCGTAAAGGGGCGCCTGAGAGTTTTGTTTCACTTGGTGACATCAGCCATAATCTTGGTGCACCAAGCCACAGATGGAACGGAGGTGACCAATGATGGCTAAGAAGAAGAATAAGGCAGTAGAATCATCAGGAAAGCGTAAGACAGCAATTGCTAGAGCTAGTGTAAAGGCCGGTAAAGGCAGAGTAAGAGTCAATAGCGAACCAATCGAGATTCTTCAACCATCTTTGGCTAGAAGAAAAGCCATGGAGCCACTAATCATTGCTGATGCAATGAACAGATTAGCAAAGGTCGATATCAACATCACAACAACCGGTGGCGGAATTATGGGTCAAACTGACGCAATAAGGACAGCCATCGCTAGAGGACTTGTCCTCTACAATGGCGGAGCAGAAGGCCAAGACGAAGACCTTAGAGACGAATATCTAAGATTTGACAGAAGCCTATTGGTCAACGACCCAAGAAGAAAGGAACCAAAGCACCAACTTGGACGCGGTGCTCGTCGAAAGAAGCAAAAGTCCTACCGATGAGGTGTAAAGCATGATAATTCCAGTAAGATGTTTCAGTTGCGGTGCAGTTATTGCACATAAATGGGAAGAATTCAATGAGAAAGTTGAAGCAGGTATCGAAGTTTCCGATGCTCTTGATCAGGTTGGCTTTTCTAGATACTGTTGCCGAAGAATGTATATTGGCCACTTAGATCTAATCGAAGAAGTGGCGCCATTCAGTTCAACATCTCAGTAATTTGAATCCTGGGCCCGTGGGTTAGCTTGGCCTATACTTGGCGGCTGGGGGCCGTCAGACCCCAGTTCAAATCTGGGCGGGCCCACCATTTGCTTGATATGCAAGCGTAGTGAAGGACATACTATGCGGCAGTATGCGGTATCAACCAGCATCATTGTTGCATTACTGATATCGATGTTATTTACTCCAATGATTTCGGCTAACCCTTCAACAATATCTAGTGATACAACGTGGACAGGAAACATAATTCTTGATGATGATGTGATAGTTTCTCAAGGAACTACTTTAACGATTGAGCCAGGTACTACCATCGACGGCAGCAGTGGCTTTGCAATCGAGATATATGGCACACTTGTGGTAGAATCAGCTAATTTTTCATCCTCTGCAACGCCAACAGCACAATCATCTCATGGTCAAGGTCTATGGCAAGGAATTGTAGTCAAGTCCGGTGGCAGTGCCACTTTGAGTAATGTAATTATTGAAAATACCAATGTTGGAGTAAAGTCAGAAGGCAATTTACAGATTGATAATTTAACAGTCATCGATTCATATCTTGGAATTAATAATTTTGGAGTTGCCAATATTATTGGCTATACGGCCACATCCATTGATTATGAGGCAATAATGAACAGTGGCAGCCTTACAGTATCAAATGCTGAAATAGTCAAAGCGTCAACAGGGATTCAATCTAGCGGGTCATTATCTGTAACCGATAGTAATTTTTCCGAAGTAGGATCTGCAATTAGCGCCAATTCAGGTGTTGTAACAGCTAACAACCTTACTTTTGAGAAAGTTTCAGTAGGCTTTACATCTGCTTATGGAGTTGAATTTAGTGTGTTAGGTGTTAACGGTAGCGAAGTCTCTCTACTAGCCGATATGGCCAATTCAGATGACTTCATTTTAACAACTGCCAATGTTAGTGGAGATAGATTAGCAAGATCTAACTCGGCGATTAATACTAAACTTTCTAAAATCTCATTTGAATCAACTCAAACAAACCATGCCGCTGTATTGGAGCAGGATTGTAGCGGAGTTTGTTTAATTGAAAATGTTTCAATCACCAATTCTCTTCGCGGAGCCTCATTAACTGGAAACGGGGAACATGTTTTTGCCAACTCTAGCATAACCGCAGAGAAATATGGTATTAGGTCAGCCAATCAAGGGGATTTAACAATTAGCAATTTGGCGATAACAGCTATGCAAAATGGAATAATCATTCGCGATACTAATACACAATTCACAGGTCAAAACACAGTCATGATGATGAGCAGCGATTCAATAGGCCTCGACATATTAGGCGGCAGCCATCAATTAAGTGAATTGAGCATAGTCAAACTCTACGATAGTACAGATTCAACCTCAATAGGTTGCCAGATTTGGTATGCTGGAATAGTAATCGATTCTATCGAAACTGAGAATTACTCAACTGGAATAACTATGAGAGATGCAGACTTTTTAGCAGCAACCGTATCAAATATAGGCGGCAATTCGATTGGTACAGAGATTATTGATAGTGAAGCATCAATCAACACACTAGAAACAAAATTCCAAAACAATGGAGTTATTTTATCTGAAAACAGTCACCTCAGTGCATATCAGTGGATTGCACAGTTGCATGACCAACCTCTGCAAGTTGGATTAGATTCGATAGCAAATGTGTTAGATTTCACTACAATTAATACAAATCCAAGTTACAGCGACGCATTTGGACAAGGGACAGTATACTATGGTTTCAATTCTAATTTGGATATTTCTTCAGACTTTAGTGATTATTTTGTTATGACAAATGTCAAATTTACTGATATGTCAAATAATCCCGTTGAAGCAACAATTAATGTAAATACTTTTCAGTTTACAAGTGATGAAAATGGTGAAGTTTCAATTCCACTTTTCTCTAGCGGCTCCATTGTTCAAGCGAGTTTGTTAGGGACTGGAGTTAGCGAGACCCTATACGGGGGCATCGAAGATCAGTCAGTTCAAATTCCATTGATTCCTAGTGGTGATTGGATAATTTCTGGTAACCAGCATATCAATTTGCAATCTCTTGATGCCACACAATCTTTTACTGGGAATTTAGTAATTAACGATGATGCTATCTTACAACTCACAAATTTAGATTTAGAATTGGCATTTGGTAAAGCGATAATTCTTAGTGATAATGCTCAAATTATCGGTACTAATTCTTCAATAAAATCCGATGCCATTTTTGTCAACGATTCTAGCCTCGTCGCAAGTTTAGGCTCATCTTCCAACTTACAAATTGATAGTGAAATTGAATGGAATTGTCAAGGTCAAACATCGTCTTCAAATCTCCTTTTCACTCAGCAATTGAGTCTTGGCTCCGGTTGTCATTTAACTATTGAAAATGGGATTGCTGCTGGAGAATTAATAGTGCCATCAGATTCATCTTTCAAGATTACTTCCTCGCTAATTATCTCAGTTATCGACAGAGGATTACCAGTTAGTAACGCAGTTGTTCAGTTCCAAGGCGTCGATTATTACACGGATTCTTCAGGCGAAGTTAGCATCGAATCCATAGCCAGATTTGTTGATTCACAAGATGATATCGTTGGTAGTAATGAAAATGTATTGCTGAAATTAGATGACTTTAATGAATTAATTACTTGGAACACCTCATTGCCTAAATTTCATCAATTTGTAGTTTCAAGTTTGGATGTCAATGAGATATTGAGTGAAGATGTGACCCTGGAATCTATCTGGAGTCCGTATTATCTTGAAGCTGATTTAATTATCCCATTAGGGCGAACGATGACTGTTGTTGACGGTGTATCGGTAAGAATTTCCGATGGCGTAGAGATTTCAGTTTTAGGTACCTTAGATGCTGAGTCAGCAATCTTTTCATCAACTGGTTTTGGTGATAGATGGTCAGGATTGGTTATAGATTCTTTATACTCTAACCTTTATTTGTCTGGTACTACACTACTTGAGGCATCACCTGCAATCTCATATATCGGGGGTAATTTAGTCGCTGATGGAGTTTCTATATCGAGGTCATCCTCTTCAAGAGCACTTATTGAAGTGAATGAGCAAATTGGGGGCTCGTTTAGTTTGACAAACTCACAGTTAAGCGACGCGAGTAGTGTTTGCTTAGATATCGTAGAATCATCAATCGAATTACATATTTCTAATATTGATTTTACTCGATGTAATGGTCCTTCAGTAAGAGCAGAAAATGCTTACATTGCCATGACAAATATTACTATTGGTGAAGGCTCTTCTAGCGGACTAACCCTATCAAACGTTAATGGAAGCTTGCAAGCTATTGACGCATTAGAGTTCAATGGAGAAGGTAACATTTTGAAATTGGATTACATCAATGATGATCTGCTAATTAGCGGCATAATTGGTGCGGTTGGAGGCTCACCAGGTATCGCAGGAGCTAATAATCGGGCATTGAATCTGGAATCAATCAATTTGAATGGGGCTCCAGCAATTGACTTTGATACATCCGCAGGCATTTTGTCAAATCTTACTCTTATTGGAGAAGGCTATGGAACAGGATTGATTAGCCATCACGGTCGCTATTCGGATTCATTGAGAATTTACAACGTCGAATTATTAGATTATGCTGTAGGAATTGATTTACATGCTGATGGCTCAGATACTACCTCCGCATTTATGATTGATAACGCAGTGATTTCTTCATCTACTTCACTTTCTGTTGACGATTATCCTGTAATAATTAACAATGCATCGATTAGTGGTGTAGCCGAAGTGAGTGGTTCGATAGTTTTGCAGTTGATTGATACACAATTAGATCAAGCCGCATCAATTTACGGTGAAGCAATCATAAATCATTATTATACGATTGAACTGCTGTCAAAATATTTAGGAATAGTAAAACCAACCAATTATCATCTAGATATCATTTATTCAAATGGCGATGAAGAACAGATAGAAGTTGAAGGCACTTATGTTGAAGCAATCATCAAATTTTTCACTAGATACGCTGAATCGACCAATGATGTCAGCATACAATTGCTTAACATAATCGCTAACTCGATAGGCCATCCAACCGAAACCCAATCATTTACTATGCTCGAATTACAACAATTAGAAACTTCAGTAATTTTCACACTAAATGAAAATCAACCACCACAAATAAATGCTATCTCACCATCTTCAACCGATCAAATTATGCAAACTATTCCGTTTGAATCTATCATTGACGCAAGTGATGACTTTGATTCTTCTAGTGCTATGAGTTATCAATGGGTAATTACTAATGATGCGGGTAGTGAAGTGTATTCTTTTACCTCGAATAATTACAATAACACAATCACACTTAACTTACCTGGAAGCTATTTGCTGAAGATTGTAGTAATGGATTCCAATCAAGCACAAACAGAAGAAATAATCCCAATAGAAGTTATTTTGCTTGATTCAGATGGGGATTATCTTTCCACATGTGATGATACAACATGGTTTGATTTGGCTGCCAGCCGTTCATGCGGTCCTGATGTTTATGACGACGATGATGACAATGATGGCATCATTGATTCAAGAGACGATTGGCCATTAGATGCTTGTGCTTGGCAGGATACTGATAGTGATGGCCAGCCAGATGAAGTAAACTGTCCAGACGGTGTTGCATCAGATTTATTCGAAGATCAAGACGACGATGGCGATGGAATACCGGATATATTGGAAGGGGCTTCTGATAATTCCGGTGGACAATTTAATTTGGTTACGTTGGTTCTATTGGTACTTGGAATTATCGTAGTAATCACGTTTGTAGCTCGTACCCGCAAGGGATTAAAGGAGTGATTTTGTTGTCTACAATCGATTTACCTTCAGCGGAATCTTTCGCCTTTTTCGTCATCCTTGTTCTGGCTGGTATAGTACTATGGGATGCATTTTGGTTGACTAAACAAAAGAGCGATGTTCCTACTTTTGGAGAATTGCCTAATGGAGGCTATGCTTGGGCCAGCGAAGGCCCACATGAAGTAATCCGGCAATGGGGTAATCTGTTTTCTATGGCGGCAATGATGAGTTTGCCTTGGGCTCTAATTTCGCTATCAAATACTCCAATAATTTACGGTATAATATGGGATTGTTTACTTGCACTTCACATCATTTACCTATTGGTGCCGAAGCGTTATGCTGTAACCTCGACTCACTTGTTTGCAGATGGGCAAAGATATGAGTGGTCTAAACTTCGCTTGGCAAAAAAACAACCAAAACGTCGAATCATGCTCTTGCGAAAAGGCTGGGGTATATTCGGACCGTTACCATTGGGCGGCAATTATCATGATTTAGAACAAGCCAAACATGCTATAGCTCGGTTTTATCAAATTGATGACGAGTCCGAATGACCGTTATGACCAATAGGCGCATTCTATTGGAAAAGACATGGAATGGACTCGAAGTGATGAAGATTTGCTGGTGAGAATAGATCCAGGTGAAGAAATTCACGTATCTTTGCAGAAACTTGCAGATGAGGTTGGCTTTAATGCTGCGGCAATTACTAGTGGTATTGGTCGGACATGCGATAACGAATATGGTTACATGAATAATGATGGAATCTATATCAAAAGACTACTTGAGAATCCTTCCGAACTCGTTAGTTTATCTGGTAATATTGCTAGGACACAGGAAGGAAAACCCTTCACTCATATTCATTGTTGCTGGTCTGATGACGATAATACTGTCCATGCTGGGCACATGTTCTCTTCAACAGTCGCAGTAGTTGCTGAAATCCATCTAAGGATTATGTCACATGCGATAATGACTCGTTGTCCATTGGCTGATGTACAACTATTAGGGCTACAATTTTCGTGATATTCAAAGCCTATGACTTGGGTGGTTGAACATGGCCGAGGAGAGCAGAATTGAGCAACTCTCAGCGGCGATTCGCCATCATCGTGAGTTGTATTATAATCACTCTGCGCCAGAGATTTCAGATGCCGATTTTGACAAACTATGGGATGAATTGAAATCACTAGACCCGGGAAATTCTGTACTTCATGAAGTTGGCCCAGAACCACTACCGGGTACAGTGAAAGTAGAGCATATATTTCCCATGAGATCTTTGGATAAAGGCACAACAGATGAAGACATTATTCACTTTGTAACTCAATCAACATTTGGTGGTAAGAGATTTCTTGCTCAACCTAAACTGGATGGTTCAGCTTTATCGTTGGAATATGTTGCTGGCAATTTGCATAGAGCAGCAACTAGGGGTAGCGGAGAAAGAGGTGAAGATGTAACACTTAACGCCAAGTTAGTCGCCAACATTCCTTTACGACTAAACATTCCAGCCGATTGTCATGTTCGCGGAGAAGTAGTGATGCCACTGTCTGTTTTTGAGCAAAAATACCGAGATATTTCACCAAACCCCCGTAACCTTTGTTCTGGCGCTTTACGCCAAAAGCACGGCGATGGAAAAGCCGATGCAGCCGATTTAGTGTTCTGTGCTTACGATGTTAAATTTGTTAATGAGGTCCCAACAGCAACTAATGATAGTGAGTTATTGACTTGGTTGCAAAAAGCAGGAATTGAGCCGGCACCATGGACGGTTTTCGAATCAGATAGACCTCAATTAGAGATGATTAAACATACTCAAGAATGGTCTCTCAAACGAGATGACTTTGAATTTGAAATAGACGGGATAGTATTCAAACTTGATAATTTACAGCAACGAGAAAATCTTGGAATGACTGCCCATCATCCACGTTGGGCATTAGCATGGAAATTTCCCCCCGAAGAAGCAACATCTGTACTACTTAGTGTGGACTGGCAAACTGGGAGAACCGGTAATGTGACTCCAGTTGCGAGAATCGCTCCACAAAGTGTTGGAGGCGTAACTGTTGAGAATACGACTCTACATAATCCGGGCGAAGTCTCACGTTTAGGAGTGAAAATTGGTGATAAGATTCTAATTGTTCGACGTGGTGATGTTATACCTAAGATAGAACAAAGCCTTGGCCGAGCCAAACAAGAAGACCTAGTAGGGCGCTATCATGCAGATGGCACTCCATTTGCTCATGAACTCCCTAAACATCAGGAGATTGCAATCCCTCAAATTTGCCCATCTTGTGATTCTAATTTAGTTGTTGAAGGAGCGTTTCTCAAATGTTACAATATGCTTTGTGAGGCTAGAACTAGCCGTTCAATACTTTACTGGTGTAGGGCACTTGAGATGGATGGTATTGGGGAGAAACTGGTCGATCAATTACTTGATGCCGGAATGATTTCATCAATATCTGGGCTCTATGACTTGACTCAAATTCAATTGACTAGCCTTGAGAGAATGGGTGAAAGGTCTGCGCAAAACGTTTTGTCTGA
>JAKUNX010000075.1 GCA_022451835.1 Candidatus Poseidoniaceae archaeon | reverse complement strand
TTACTCAAGATGATGCTCATTTATTTGTAACTGAAGACCAAATTGCTCAAGAAGTGCTTGTGTGTATTGAACTTGTACAGATTATTTTTGGCAAATTAGGTATGACTGATTATCGAGTATGAGTTGGACTTAGAGATCCTGATTCTACAAAATATGTAGGTGATCCAACACGATGGTATAAGGCCGAACAAGCGGGTCTTGATGCGGCCGCATCACTCGGCGTAGATTGGTCTGAAGAAGAAGGTGAAGCAGCATTTTATGGTCCAAAAATCGATTTCGTAGTCAAGGATGTAATTGGCCGAGAATGGCAACTTGGAACTGTTCAAGTAGATTACAATCTTCCTGAGCGTTTTGATTTAACTTACAAAGGCTCAGATGGTGAATTACATCGCCCGGTAATGATTCATCGAGCACCATTTGGCTCTATGGAAAGATTCTGTGGAGTATTGATTGAACATTTTGCTGGCCGTTTCCCAACCTGGCTTTCACCAACTCAATGTCACATATTGACAATCTCACAAAAACACACCGAATACGCTAATTTAGTTGCGGAAAAACTGAGAGAATTTGGAATACGGGTTGAAATTGATGATGGCGATGATACAATTGGTAAGAAAATTAGAACTCATCGAAAACTACATCCAGCATACATGGTTATTCTTGGAGATGGAGAGGCTGAAAATAATACTGTTAGCTTAAGAGCCCGTAGTGGCGAACAGGTAGCTGATATTGCTCTAGATGAGTTCATAACAAATATTACTGCTGAAATTTCTGAAAAGTCATCCCAGCCTAACTTGGTGTGAAAGGAGGTTTTGAGATTTCAGCACCGCCAATCATTGATGGTTTTGGGTTGGCAGCCATAATTCCTTTATTCTTTGCAGCAATCACCGCTTACCTATTTTGGAATAGTGTAGTTCCACGTCAATTAAGGGGATTACAAGTAGCATTTCAAACTGGAGAAAAACGTTATGAGGTCCATAATGTTACTAGATCTGTTGAAGATGCAAGAAACCTATTGCAGACCAAAGGCATGAGATTTGGTGTCACGAGTTACCTCTTTGCTTTGACTGGAGTTTTGATTCTTGTTTTCGAGTTCTTGATGACTAATTACGGTTTGTCAGAAGGATTTCACGCACCATCAATCCTCATAGCATTACTATTTATCTCAATTCCAGCTGTAATTTCCAGTGGTTCTTCTCTCGGCGCTCAAGTCATTAAACCAGTAGGGGCTGGAAAAGCCACATTACAAAACTCAAATGTGTGGCAAAGTTATTCCTATGTCATATTGACACTTAGTTGGATGATTTTTGTTGGTATTATAGCAGTAATTCTTACTTCAATTAATATCCCATCTTTTAGAATATTCAGCATCTGTGCATTTGTCGCATTTTCTCCAGCAATCCTTGCTTATGGAAGAGTTCTTGGTTCATCTTGGCAAGCTCTAAAGCAATCCTCAGTGAAAATTGCTAGCGGTGAAGCATCACCATTTCACAATCATAAACCAAGTCCAAAACAACAAGCAATTGCTCAGATTGTCAATCTCAACCTTTCTGTAATGCCTTTTATTGCGTTTAATACGATAGTCTCGATCTTCGCATTAGCGATAAATCCTGAAATGTTTACGCATTCTGATACAGTTCTACATTAACATCAATATCGAGTTCAGTCTTCGATAATGGAAGAGGGGGGAATTCTTGGCTTTGCATTGATTGAGTTGTTTGCCTTTATCCCTGCTGAAGGAATAAGAGTACCTCTTGTCAATATGGTATTGCTATTCTTACTTTTGAACGTTGCATTAATCGGGTTTTTATTTGTCTATGAAGTTGCTAGAATTTTATTTCTAGATGTTCAAGATGTCTCTGGTAAAGGCGGCATCAAATTAGCCGATAGCCGCTTACTTAGAGCTGAAAGAAGTCAGCAGGCCAAAGTATTGAACTTCTGCTTTACCGGTTTTGCTGGTCAATCTATGCTACTATTAGCGTTAGCAATGATTACTTTCTGGGACTCCAGTTTCTTACCTCAAGGTGCAGCATGTGGTTCATGGGAAAACAGCATATGTACAGTTATTCAAAAAGATGCTCTTGAAGAATTAACTTGGATGCTTTCTTCTGGAGGTCAAGTTGCATTTGTTGTCATTTGGGCTCGATCTAGAAGAATAGGTTCACGTCTAGAAGATATATCATTTGATGCTTCTATGGGCGAGAATAGGGCGAGAATGGCGCAATTAGAAGACGTCATTTACCTAAAACAAAAGGCCATTAGAAAATTGGTTACTGATGATTCTTGGGATAAAGCGTTGTCTCGTATTGATGCGGTAATTGAAGGGCATGGTGAGCAATTAGAAGGTTTAGATTTGGTTAGAAAAACTGATGCTATGATGGAAATATATGCTGCGATGGGTCGATGGGATGATGCCGAAAATAATGCAGTATCGATATTGGCATTAAGAGGTGGCAGAGAAGCACAAATTGCTAGATTAATTTTAGTTGCTGCGAGTTTGAGTCAACGAGATTTTGCCGAGGCTAAGCCTAGACTTGCAATGTTACCCGATGATGACATTGAAGCGGCAAGGCTTCAGTGGTTTGCATCAATAATGCAGCCAAAAAAGAGGAAACTAGATGAGAAATTGAAGTCATTACTATCCGTTGATCCGCTGACTAAAAGAAATGTTGACTTAATCAATCGCTACAGAGACGGAATTGCTAATACTGAAATGGTTTATCGAAATGATCCTGCAGACCGATTGATTCTACTTGGTGATGTAGCAAGAATGAGATTATGCGGTAAGTTTGAGGAAGCGCTCAACATACTTGAACGGTATATTAAGAAAAATTCCTTAGACAATTGGGTTCATGGGAATGTTGTGTGTGCATTATTACATCTTGATGAAGGAAGAATTCTAACCGCAACCAATGTTGCAGAAAATTTGGCCAAAACACAATCAAGACACCCTCATTTACGCAGCCTACTCAGACACCTCGAATCAATCGGACAAACAATATCAGCAAGTAGCGAACCGACTGGTATTGAATGGTTGCGAGACTCTGGACTTGATTGGGTTAATGCTTGGCCTTATCGCCACACTGTAGCACCGGCTCCTGCTTTGGTCACCAAAGAATTACAAAAACACGCTTGGAAAGCCAATGGATGGATTGGCTTCGGAGATGAGCAAATGTTTGAACAAGCAAAAAGTAAGTTGTCAAATGGTTGGAAATTACTTTCAAACAAAATTAGTGAAAGCGATTTCCCTCCTTGTCTCTTTACTCATATAACCGGAGTAGTGGTTACTATTGGAGGCATGCCTGTAGACCTTGGGCTACCTGGTGACATTGATATTACAGCAATCGAAAAAGCCGGATTACTGGATTGATTAACCCCAAGAACAAGGTTCTAATGTGGTTTGTCCGTCCATAAATGGAACTAATACATCTGGAATTGAAACTCTACCATCTTCTAACTGATTCTGTTCAATAATTGCCACTAAGGCTCTCGACGTTGCTACCGCTGTTGAATTAAGTGTGTGAACAATCGGTTGATTGGCATGACCTGGCTGACCATATTTCACTTGCAATCTATTCGCTTGATAATCTGTACAATTGGAGCAGGATACTATTTCCTTGTATTGACCTGCACCAGGAAGCCAAGCCTCCAAGTCATACTTCCTTGCTGCTACCGTACCCATATCTCCAGTACAAATGTTAACGACCTCATAATGTAGACCAAGTTCATTCCATAGATCGATACAATTTTGCAACAACTCTTCATGGATAGCCCAAGATTCCTCTGGCTTGGCAAAAACAATTTGTTCAATCTTAGTAAATTGATGAACACGCCAAATTCCTAAATCTGATTGGCCATGAGAGCCAACTTCTCTTCTGAAACAAGGAGATACCCCGACTATTTTCAATGGCAATTGCTCTTCTGGAATTGTTTCATCCATGTACATCGAGGTAAGCGGGTGTTCAGATGTAGCAATCATGTAATACTTATCTGGCTCAATTCCATACATCACGGTTTCAAAATCACCGAGATCTGTTACACCTTCGTATGCTTTACGATTCATCATGACTGGTGGTTGAACAAGAGTGTAACCTCTTTTGCGAATAAAATCTACCGCATAGTTTTGCAATGCTAATTCTAATCTAGCTAAGTCTCCTTTGAGAAAGAAAAATCTACTACCTGCAATCTTAGCTGCACGTTTCAAGTCCACCCATTTATTCATCTCAATTAACTCATTATGAGTTCTTGGTTCAAAATTGAATTCCGGTTTTTCACCGTAGGTGCTGTGCACAGTGTTTCCCGATTCATCGGCACCTTGAGGAACCTCGGAGTGAAGTATATTGGGAATTGACATTCGTATACTGTCACGTTGTTCTAAGGCTTCCTGAGTTTTTGCTTCCAACTGTGAAATTTCTGCTCCCAAAGAAGCTACTTGTGCCAAAATTGCTTGAGCTTTTGCTTCATCTCCAGATTTTTTTGCCTCACTAATTCCCTTCGCAGCTGTATTTTTTTGTTGTCTTAACTGATTGGTTTGATGTTGTAAATTGAGCCATAATTTGTCAAAATGTATCACTTGATCGATTTTTTCATGAGAAATACCACGCTTATCATGGTCAGCACGAATTTGTTCGTGATTATCTCTAAACATGTAAATATCTAACACTTAATCACCTATAACGAAATTCCAAGATTAAATATTTCAGTTCCCATGAAAATTAATCCTCCGATTAAATATCCTAAAATTGCTCCACCATTCAACAATGGTAAACCTGCTTGTGCTTTTCCTCTAGCAACATAACTCATCAATGCCAAATATCCAATTAGAGAACCCACTAAAGTAAACATAGCAATGGCAAATGAATTGTCACTATCTAACCATTGAACTGCGGACAGAACTAACATTCCCGGAAATATGATGTCTCCTAGACCCATGAATAATGCTTCCTTACTTTTCTTCTTAACGAATTTAGGCTCGGTTACTGGCGATGCAGTTGAAGGAACATGTGTTTTGTCAACCATCTTTGTTTTCTCATCCTTGAATGAGTATCCCTTGTCTTGTGGAGCAACAAGTAGAATTGGTAACTGAAGACCAATCATGGTATCTGCTAACTCTAACATATGTTTTGAGCGATAAACTGCCCAAGCATCGTAAATAGCGGCTAAAATCATGAAAATCATGATTAATCCAGGCACAAATGCAACTCCAAGCATCACAATTACGCCTGCACCAACTAAAATCCCTACGGTATTAACAACATACCATTCACTGTGAAGATAAAGTAAAACCATCAATAATAATGCAATTACAACACCTACTAAAAATGGAATATCGTACAGTTGCAAACCTTCTAGAGTATACATGTCATCATCGATTTCTCCCCCTGCTATTGAATCAGATAGAACTGCATAGAAATAATCATTTGATCCATTAGATGAAAATATCCCATACAAAAAATCATTATCAACATCAAATGATATTCGATTTTTCAATAACTGTGTATGAAGCCAATATGATTCTTCGTCACCCGAAATTAGTAAATCAGTATAACCCGAATTGTCCAAATCCGTGATTTGAACTTGCTTGACAGAATCTACCAATCCTTTGACGTTCATCTTATCTTGATTTGTGAATTGTTTGGTATCAGTTTTAGTACCATCCCACTCCCAGCCTGTGACATTGCCATTGGCTTCACCAACAATCAGGAAGCCCATATTTCCATCATTGTTTGACATGTTGGTATCAGACCATGGTGAGTGACCGAAGTCTGACGAGGTAATTATTTCCTCACTGTAATATTCAAATTCAATTGGCATAATTTCTGCAGTAAGAGTTTCTTTGGTGGTTTTTAGTATCATCACAACTGTATTTTTATCAGTAACTAATAAGAATCTGTCTTCAGAAATTTGAGTTGCTTCAATGAAACCATCTCCAAAATTAATATCACTTGGTAAAACCCATTGTGCTTGAGGTGGAAGCATATTACCTTGAGTGCCTAACGGATAATATGTTACTGTACCACTTCCTGAAAACACATACACTCCTTCATCTACAGCCAAAGCCATGTCACAACTATCACCATAAGTTGTACCCAATTGTAGATTACCTGATTCATCAAGATAATTACATGGGTGATAATTAGTAATATTTCCAGTTTGAGAATCAATTGTCCATATCCATGCAGTATTTGCTAAAGTTAGATGGGTGTCTGATTTAACAATACGTAGATTTTCAAAATCACCAGCTGGTAATCTGCTAAAGCTTGAAACCCATTCAGGCTCTCCAGGAGTTGTTGATTGTGCATTAAAAAATGAAATCGAGTCTTGCCAATTTGTAAAGTTACCAAGTAATTCATGAGTTATGAAGCCGTCCATTCCAATGTCAGTAACATATTCTCCAGTATATGAAAACGATTCTTCATATTCAAATTCTTCAACATCAAAATCAATAACCAACATATGCATCAGTGGCACGGTTGTATACATTAGAGCAATTGTTAGAACTCCCATAATTCCATACTTTATTATCCATTCTTTTTTGTACCGAGCAAGAGCAATTACCACTGCAGTAAAGATGAAAATCATTACTAATTCTAAAAATATAAATCTTGCTTGGGTAGCGCCGGCTTCGCCAAATGCATGTAATTCAGCAACATCATACCAAGGTCTGATAAACAAAGCCAAGACTATAGTTACAATGAACATCGTAACCATTCCAAGCATAGAGGTCATCTGTTCTTTCATCAAACCTAAGACGCTAGTTTCTTGGGCTAACTGTTGTTCTACTTTTGCGAATTCAGCAGAAGCAGTACTTTGCCCTGTGGCTGGATTGTCTGCTTCGCTCATGTTTTGGCGTGTGTGCTCTATCTTTTGAGTGAATCGCTTTTATTACGCGAAGATGTTTAATCTCACCAAGGATTATGCCATGTCAATTGGTGGAGTAAATGTGTCAAGTCATTCTACTATTCGACAATGGTTAGAATCTACCAAGGTCAATGGCATGGCACTCGGTCTTGAAAATACCTTTTCTATTCTATCTTCTTTAAACATTGATCTAAGCAAAACACAGATAATTCATGTTGCAGGAAGTAATGGTAAAGGCACGCTATGCTCATTAATGGCAGCCAGTATGTCATTGAATAATGACTCAAATTTGTTATTTTCCTCGCCACATTTGTGTCGTGTTGAAGAACGAATCAGAATAAACGGCAAACCAGTTAGTAAGAAAGAATTTGACCAAGCTATCGAATTAGTGAGAATATCTTCTGAAAAAAAATCAATAAATCTAACTTTTTTTGAAACTACTTTTTTGGCAGCAATGGCAATTACATCAATAATTAAACCAAAATTTTTAATTCTTGAAACTGGCTTAGGAGGAAGATTAGATGCTACTAGATGCGCTCCTGCAGACTTAGCAATTCTAACTACAATTTCCAAAGAACATACTGATGTGCTTGGTAATGATATCTATCAAATAATTAGAGAAAAGGCAGCCATCGCAAGACCTGGTAAGCCATTGATTGCCAGAGAAATGCCGATACCAAATTTCCAAAATACTGTTATTGATTGTGCAGCTAACTGCGCCAATATAGAACTTGATGAAAAACCAGAAAATGTTGATTGCAAGTTTATCCAAATCGATGATAATTATACTATTCTACAAGAAGCTGAATTGTTGGCAAGAGAAGCATTTGCCATACTAAAAATTGATGCAACTAAATTGGCTGAAGCGAAAAATATTGTTAATTGGCCTGCTCGTCTACAAGAACTGAACCTACCTTCTGGCCACCGCATAATCCTCGATGCTGCTCACAATCCTTCTGGCTTAATTCGAGTTAGTAATGAATTAATTGAAATGGCTAGGAGCAGGAATGTTGAAAATAAGTTGACCCTGATTTTCGGGACTTCACCACAGCAAGAATTAGAAAAAATGCTGTCACTGATTAACGACTTTTGTCGCAATTTCTCTGATGTTGAAATTTACTTAACTAAGCCACAGGGTGGCAGATACCCTGGTATTGAACCAAAGGATTTGGCAACATTTGACTGGATTGACTGCTCAATTCAAATTGTCGATGAGGTCACAATTGTCATAGATAATATCTTAGCAAGAAAGCCTGCAGATGTTGGAACTATCTTATCGATTGGTTCGTTATACTTGCAAGGTAATATCCTAAATCATCTCGGGAAAAACTCAGATGACGACCTTCACTTATTGCCGAAGCAATGAAGTTCAGAGGCATGTAGGCATAGATGGTTGCGATGAGTGAAAAGTGGGATATGAGATTCATTGAACTTGCCAAACATATCTCGCTATGGAGCAAGGACCCATCTACTAAAGTTGGTTGCGTAGTGGTTGGTGAAGACCGAGAAATACGTTCTACAGGATTTAATGGATTTCCAAGAGGAATTGATGATGACGAAGATAGATTGATGGATCGTGAAAAGAAATATCCTTTGATATGTCATGCTGAAGAAAATGCCATTATGCATGCTGCAAGAATCGGTGTTTCACTCAAAAATAGCACTGCATACGTAACTTGGCCACCTTGTTCTAGATGTGCAAGATCATTAATCCAAGCTGGAATTAAAGAGGTTGTATATCCTAATGCTGGAGAAATTCCAGAACGCTGGAAAGATGACTTTACTACCTCTAATGAGATGATGAAAGAGGCTGGTCTTAAGGTTAGAAGCATCTAAACCTCAATTTTGACCGAGTATTTGATTGATGTAGACGTACAGGGGTTGCGCTGAGCAGGGTGATGATATGAATCATTTTTTCAGCCCTGCTACTTTTTTCCGGTTGTATAGAGCCGCT
>JAKUNX010000074.1 GCA_022451835.1 Candidatus Poseidoniaceae archaeon | reverse complement strand
AGGGTAGCATCTCTGCAACACGCATGTTAAGATGCACTTCTCTCAAGTAATAAAAATACCTAACAATCTAATTTGATGATTTTTTTCTGCAAACAGTAAAAATAACTAGGGTATTATCTTTTGACACCAAATTATTAGTCTTATGACTCTAATCTTGTGGGTAGAACCCTACTAATGTATTGATAGATGATTTCGGCAATCACGGCAAAGACACTTGAAACATAGCAAATACGAGGTTCCAAGTTACAGAAAATATATGCCAGAATAAAACTCAATCTCCAACATAATCACCTCTTACCTGTACACGGCCTAAATCGAGCTCATTTAGATGAGGGCTATTCCCTCGAACAAGTTTTAGTGTTGTTTAACTGTTAGAGTTGTATGCGTTCGCGTTACGATTGCAGAGTTCAATCTCTCGGCACGTCCACCATCTTTGATGGAAGCAATTCGCATCGTTGACGCTTTACGAATCATAAATTCTTTACCAACCATATGATTACAACAAACATAATTTCACATAACGAAAAAAAGCATTTGTTGGCGTAATAATTAATCAGTAGAGTTGTGTGTCAATGTCATGGTAAGTCAGGGTGAAGATGAGGTTGCCACCCAAACACCCAAAGTTAAGCAGGTCAAGATTGCCTCTTCATTCAACGAATTTCGAGAGTTTATTCAAAATAACACACCGTGTGTTCTCTCTCAAGATTCAATCTATTCATTTCAAGATATTTTGGATGAATCTTGGCTAAGAGAACATGCAGGTAAAAGTCAAGTTTGCTTACGAAAGTCTCCTACTGGAAAATTCATCGATCCATCAGATAGTATTTTGAAGATTGCAAAGTCGTTAAGTGGAAAGAAAATTACGCTAAATCAATTTTTAGAACTTAAACAGTCGAGGACAATGTTATCGGGTACTGACACGTATATTTTCACAAAAGATTCTGTGGTAGAACAATGGTCGGAATTATGGGCTCATGCTCAAGAGGTTTTACATGAACATGGGGGTGAAAAATCATTGATATCACAATCAAGGCTATCCACTGTTGGTTTTTGGTTGAGTCGAGGTGGGATTCAATCGATCACTCATTATGATAATTCTCTCGACAATAATTTGAATTTCCAGATCAAAGGGAAAAAAGAGTTTCTGATGTTTCCCCCTCAAGATTGGAAATATCTGAAGACATTCAAAGCGATGAGTATGCATCCTTTTTCATTCTTTCATGATATTAAAAAAGGTAATTTCAATTCAATTCAGCAACAAAACTGTCAACCTCAAATGGTTGAATTGAATGAAGGCGACATCTTGTTCATACCTTCGGGTTGGTTCCATTTTGTAGAACATATTGATGACCTGAATATCAATATGACTTATTGGTTCAAAACAGGATTAACAAAAAAGGAAATGATAAAGCCAAAACAAAGCCTTAGGAATATTTTCATTCCAATGAAGTTGTCAATTGCATTCATATTGGGATACTTCGTATCATAATTCAATAGATTAGATTACTAAATTGATTAATTAATTATCATAATCGGTTGTTGCACTCTTACCCTTTTATGCACCAATGTCAAACAAGCTATCATGCATAAGCATGTTGCAATTATATTGATTGTATTATCTAGTTTAGTGTATTGAACTAAATCTGGCAAAATTGATTCGTAAAATCCAAGATTTCCATCCCTTCCAATTAGATCAAGTGTTATGATTAGGTAAAGGCTGTAGACTCTAAAATTAAGCCATTCAAACCAGTTATTAGTAAAGACAGGCTGAAGTATTCCTAAGGTTAGAATGATAATTCCTGGTATAATATACTCAGTATGCCCATCAAATCTAAGGAATCCTAAAATTAGTGTAAAAGTGTATATGCAACACCAGAACGGGTCATTGAATCCTAAATATCCGTTTTTGTTGAGTTCAAAATTCGGCATCGAAAGTATCAAGCAAAGTCCCATAAAAAAGATTGCATAATCTGAATACGACAAAGAATAAATTGCCGGCATCAAAATATTAAGGAGTATAACAATTTCTAAAAAACCTATCAAAAATGAATTTTCTTTTATTTTGAAGTTGAAACCTTGCAGATATGCAAAACATATAATTGGAAAAACAACTACTATCACTTTCAATTTGAAAAACAAATTTAGAGACTCATAATCTCCAAATAGCATTACTGATATTGAGAAAAATGTAACAAAATAAAAGCTAGTTTTTGTGTACTTTTTCATTAACCAAACAAAACTCAAAACTAAAGCAGAAAGGAGCAGTATAAACAAAATTAAATCCAGAACTACCACCTAGTCTCATTCTTCGCTTTCTACCGTCTTTCGCATACCAGCTGCGAAATATGGTACTGCATATATTGTAAACACCCAAATTGAAGAAATTGTCCATGCTAGCCAAACTGGAATTGAGGCTGGAGGGTCTACCTCTAAGGAGATATAATCACTAAACTCTTCACCTGCAATTGACGCCTTAATCTCCAATGTTTGATTTCCGCTGAATGTGAAATAATTTTCACCAAACCAGATGGATTGCCCAGGATATTGTTTGAATTCTTGAATCATCCTAACTTCGCCATTATCATCAAGATAGACAATCTCTGTCCACATTCTGTCAATACGTGATTCATTGTCTTCAGCAACCAATAGAATCTCACATGATTGCGGTGCTTTCGGTGGCCACAGCATGAATTCAACCCAGACCTCAATGCCATCTATTTCGACTTCGATACGCATTGGAGCATCAAATCCTGAACCTTCTTCAAAATTGTTGTCATGAGCGCTGACCGGAGTTATGAATAATAGAACCAATAATATCGCAAGGGATTTGGTTCTTGGTTTGAATTCAATAATTCCACTTTCCAGCGATGAAAGGATTCTTGCACAGTATTTGAGAATTAAAGGAATACTCAGTCTGAGCAATAAGAATGCGATTACCAAATTCACCATTGTGACGAAAAATCCTACTTTAGATGGATAAAAGACCGGGATAAATGGTGAGAAGATTACATCGCTAATTAATGCAACAATGACCAGTAAATTTGGACGATTGGCCAAATCGAATTTGGCAAATACAAATGCGACCAAGACAAACAGGTATGTAACGCAATGTGCAGCCCATACAGTGTTTGGAGCACCTGGACGATAAGTGTGTGAAGGACCCATTAGAAGGTCAACTGCGATTGGAATAAAGATGAACATAGCACTTTGAATTACGAAGGTAAATCCGCCGAGAATATAGATTAATTTAGGATCAAACCATTGTTTTGCAATTAGCAATATTGTAATTACAACCATTGGTCCAAAGTATAGATGCAACATCGTCGTAAATCCGAAAACCGAAATTGTTGCTGCTCGAGGGTCAATGAAGTTCAAAAATGCGAAACTGCCATGTAATAATAAAGTCCACAAGAGTATCGCTGCAAGAACATTTTTGCCTCTGAATTGATTCTCAGTATCATATTTCATCAAATCTCTAACCAACAAAACACTGGCAAATTCAGCCAACATCCCTCCGAATAATGTAAACATGTGCGGAGGAGTAATCACAGTGGTGTCGATGCCAAATTGAGCATGCCAATAATCATCATAAATCGCACCTATTCCAATCGAAAACATCCCAAGTAAAATCATCCAAACCGAACCTGGGGCAATAAATCCGAATATTTTGAATCCAGAAATTTCTTTGCCAGATTTGTAGTCTTTTGTATTGATAAATAAATAGTATAATGAAAACAATATACAGAATGGAAATCCCGCCAAAATCATCACATGAGGCGGAGTTAACATTCTGTCTCTACCCACATCTAAATGCCATTGTATATCGATTGAGAGCCCCAACCTAGCAATTAGATGGTACAGTGTTAAGAAGATACAGAAGAAATAGACAAATCTTGGTCTATTCACCATTTACCCTCCATCTCAAATCAGAGACCCTACCATTTCGATTCTTGATGCGATGTGTGATGATTCCGTTCTTTGATTTTGCCCATTCGACAAAACGAGATACTTGCTCACCTGAAAGCCATTCTGAAGATGCAATGAATATATCGTCTTCAATGCTGTGTTCGGTAATCTGCGGCTCAGAAGTAAATGCTTCTGAATGGTATTTTTTCTTTAGTATCGCAGTAGAGGTAAAATCATTTTGCTGTTTATGATCAAAACTGCAATCAAGAATTTCTAATGGTCCATCTTTGGAAATAATGGCTACAAATGATATTGGGTTGTGATTCCATTCAGTTTCCTTGTTCGGGCGATAATCTCCTGCTGTAAACAGAGCATACTTGCAATCCATTGTTGGCAACAAATCTGCGATTGTTTCTAGTGCATGATGAGGGCCACAACTACCGTCAAGAACATCAAAGGAGAATACATGTTTGCTGCTTGAGGTTATATCTTCGCAGCCAATTTTGAGGGCTTGTTGCAAGTGGGCTGCAAAGGCAGGTTCTTGGCGGAAATTCTGGCGATATGTCCCGGTGTGGACGATCAAACCGATATCTTGCAAATCTATTTCATGCTGCTTGCACAATTTATTAGTAATTCCCTTTAATGATTTTGACAAGGATTTTTTGTTGATTGGCTCATACCTGAATGCCAAAATACCTACCATTTTTCAACCCCCAATGGGAGATGAAAATTCATGCCAATTAGTGATAGTCCAGACCCAAAGGCAATGAAGTAAATCTTCTGGTTAGATGCCAATTCCCCATTTTCAAGCAATTTTTCCAAAACGGTTACATGAGAGGTTGAAGCTGTGTTTCCTGTATCTGAAATCGAACGAACAGCATCTGAGTTACCCAAGGCTTTTCCAATAACTAATGCCCCTTTTTCGACCGCCCTAGGCGAAGTTTGATGTGAAATAAAATGATGATGAGAACTCCATTCTTCCGGGCTCTTAATACCGCGTTTAAGATATTCGCCCAAATTTTCCAAAGCAGCATTTTGGAGTTTCCGAGATTCTGTTCTCATCGCTGGACCTGGTCTGCCTATGGCTGCATCACCAATACACAACTGGCTATATTGGGCCAATGTTATTGGCTCAAAGAATCGAATTCTATCTTCTTCGCTTCTGGAAATGACATAAGCTCCTCCAGCATCACCAATGGTCAAACTTGCAAGCGCTTTTGGATTTAATAGCAGGTTTTTATCAAGTGCTTCGTACAAAGCACCGGTCAGATATTCTCCTGAAACCACGAGTGCATTACGAATTTTTCCAGCCTTAATTTTTCTATCTGCAATCAGTAATCCTGTGACCATTCCAGAACAAGCGTTGGCTACATCGAAATTTTGAGCATCGATACCAAGTGCTGAACTGATGTTAGATGCTAGGCATGGTTCGATTAAATTTTGAAGTTTGGAATTCAACTTGGTAACTGAGCAAGAGATTACTAAATCAATCTCCTCTTTAGACACCCCTGACCTTTCAATCGCTTTGTTGGAAGCTTCTATTGCCAGTTCTAGCGAACCTTGGCCTTCTAATACCTCATGATGCGACTCTATTTTGGTCAATCGCTTGAAGTCGATTCCTCTTGGAAGTGTGCCAAAAGGAATGGTGTCTTCGCTTCTTTTGAGATTCGGTGGAAGGTAACACGCGAATCCACTTATCTGTGTATACAAATTGCCCACCTAAGTAAATGTTGTATCTTCTCAGTAGAAAAAGATTGAGCCGACAGTCATTTACCATTCCACTCGAATTCGTAGGTTGTTGCAGCAATCAAAGAAATTCTACGTCTTAGAGCAACCATTGTAAATCCGAGCAGTGAAATCAATTGTAAAAGTCCTGGTCGAGGGTCAAAGACATTCCATTCTACCGATTTAGACCTCTTGATTGCTTTTCTCCAGTTCTTGAAATGACCTTTTTTGAAGAGGTTAGATACAAGGTTTATCCACATTGGCAAAACCAGCCTTCGACTTATTCCAGTACATTGGATTACATCTCCTTTCAAAATAGCATTATCGATCTTGTCTTTAGCTGAATATAGATGCAAAGCGCTGGTTGCTCTAGGATTACATTCAATTGGCCGTACTACTCCATCTTCGCCAAGTATAACATCGAATGAAAGGAATCCGGTATAATTGCAATTCGACGCAACTTTTTCTATTATTCCCCCTAAGTCGCCTTTACCGGTTTTCTCGAAGAAAACTGAACTTTTAGAAACAGTAAATTCGCTAGAGTATGCTACACATGACAAAACTTTGCCATCCTTGCAAATTCCTTGCAGACAGTATTGTTTTCCATCCAACCTTTCTTGAAGAATCCAAGGATTTGTTTCGCTCACATCGATTTTCAATTTGTTTGGATTAGGTTTAATGATAACATTTTCACCAAACCTCGAATACACCGGTTTTAGAATGTGTTCTGGAGTTAGTTTTGATTTGATTTGTGAAATATTTTTTACTAAAATCGTTTCTGGAACTTTGATACCTATACTTTTAGCAAATTGAATGAACTCATATTTGTTGTGTAATCTATCCAATGTCTCTATATTCGAACAAAAGTGGTCACAATCTAGAGTTCCATGGTTCAATCCATGGTGGAAGGTTTCTTCATATACTGGAATCACACAATCAATGGATTCTGTTTTCACAACTTGTTGCAACCACTGCGAAAACTGTCGACTCTCAAAACGAGGTGAAGGATGACGCAAGCACTTATTTGGCCAAGATCTCCACCTACCCAAGTGAAATCTCTTGGTATCTGCCAAAATAACAGTGTGACCTGATTCATGCAACAATCTACCGAGGTGTATGGCTGCAGGGCTTCTAGCACACGTTACAAGTACCTTTGCCATGAACTTTCCACATTGAAGTATCGAATAAAGTATGGCTAGAACAAAGACGTTAGCCGGCGAAAAAATGTAATATTCGGCCTGGCCTCATTACGCTATGGAAACTCTCTCTCACCTTGATTTAGTGCAGGGATGGGATGAAATGGTTCGTCAACACGGATGGGAAAATCTTGCTGACAATTTAGATTGTGAATCTGGATTGATAACTATTGGAGACAAGTTGGTTCCTTACACTAAAAATCAAATGACTAAAGAAACATTATGCTATACAATTTCTACATTTACTCACTATTACCATTACTTAAGGGAAGAAATGGATATAGTTGGTCTTCGCTTTTCGAAGTTGGTATTGATGCCCCCACTATGGTTGATAGGCTTTTTTCTGCGCTTTGCAAAGGTAGACCAAGCCTTTACCATCAATAATTTTGGGCTTTCAACGAACCTTTTTCCTAAGGGGTTGAGAGCAAAAGAATGGGAAGAAGTTGTATCAGAGGTTGAAAAATCAAATCCAAAACATGCGATTTTAGTTCGCTCGGTTAACCGTGGCCTAAATTCAAATGATTATGATGCTCTAATAGGATGTGGATTCAAGCCAATGTTTGCTCGCAATGTGTTGTTGTTTCCTCACAAACCAATCGAGCACTTCCAAAAAGGAAAAAGGCGGCAAATTCTACGTGATGAAAAACTTGAACAAAAGTTGGGCTTTAAATGGCTATCAGATGTCATTCTGGACGATGAACAGGCATCACGTGTTGCTGAACTGTATGATCAATTATACTTAGGAAAATATTCCAAAAATAACCCTCGTTTCACGCCATTATTTCATTACGAGTGTTCTAATAGGAAAATTCTGAATTACCAACTATTAGTTGATGGTGACAAAATCATTGGAGTATTAGGCATGAAGGTTGTAGACGAAGTTTCAACCACGCCGATTTTGGGTTATGATCATCATCACCCAAATGCAAATGTTCTGTACCGAATTATTACTGCCAAAATCACTAGAACCAGTTCAGATTATAATTTTCACCGGCATGCCAGTTCTGGGGCAAATAAATTCAAGCAATTGCGCGGTGGGGTTACTAATGAAGAATTTACCATGGTTAAGACCTCACATTTATCTTGGTGGCGTCGTCTAAATTGGGGATTAATCCGTTTTATGGCTCAAAAAATTGGTAGGCCTTTGACCCACAAATTCGAAACCTAATGATTCCTTTTCTAGTTTAAATCTCGTCTTTTCAAATTGTAAAATTCAACTTTTTATTTTACCACGAAGTTTTTCCATCGCTTCATGTAATCGATAAATACAGGGCTTAAGTCAACACTTTCCAAATGTTTCACACTAAATGGTGGCCTTTGAGGTTGGTAATTTTCATCAGCAAGGTTCTGTGGCCAGTCAGGATGTGCAATTCCAACTCGGGCAACACCAACAATATCTGCGCCTTCATCAATCAACCATTGTGCTTCTTTTGTATCCCAAACAGCTCCTGTAGAGATAAGGGGAAATTCTGCTGGTATTACATTCCTAAATCGTTTTGTTAGGCTTTCATCATTACCGTCTCCAACTTCTTCGAAAACATCCCAACATGAGATGTGTAGCATATCAATATCCATCTTGCACAACGAACGTGCAAGTTCAAGACTGTCTTTCAAGTAAATTCCTGCCTTTTCAATAATTGGAGAGATACGTACCGCAATTAGAAAATTTTTGTTTGTAACTTTTCTAATGGATTTGATGATTTCTTTCAAAAATTTGCTTCGACCGTGAATATCACCACCCCATTCGTCATTTCTGCGATTGGTTACTGCGCCCAAAAACTGGCATATTAAGTAGGAATGAGCACCGTGAAGTTCAACACCATCAAATCCAGCTTTTTCACAGCGAAGTGCAGCATCTGTAAATGATTGAATCATTTCATTTACCTCGTTTGAGGACATTTCCCTAGTGTATTCCCCATTCATATTTGGTTCGGTATTTTCACTTGCAGAAATTGGCTGAACAACATATATCTCTCTGGGTGCGCGCATACCACCATGAAATAATTGAGCTAAACTAATTGTTTCGT
>JAKUNX010000073.1 GCA_022451835.1 Candidatus Poseidoniaceae archaeon | reverse complement strand
GAGCACGAGGTCCATTTCCGTGAATGAATTGTTCACGAGAAAAAGTTCCTAAACAATACCTGCAGGTTGGCATTCTCTTCCCTCATGTTAAGGGAAATGGTCTTGATTCTTCAAGCATCCGATTGTATAGCCAAAAACGAACTAATAATTTCGACCCCATTAAGTGAACCGATCGATTCTGGATGGAACTGAACACCATGTATTGGCATCGATTTATGCCTCAACCCCATAATTGAACCATTCTCATCATAGACATTGGGCATTAATTGATTATTACTTTCTCCGACAACTAACAAAGAGTTGTATCTAACATATTGACTAGATTTATTGGCGTTAGCAAAAAGTCCAGAACCATCACTTTGACAAGTTACTGGAGTGCCATGGATTGCACCGTTTGGATCTTTGATTAATTCATAACCGTCGACAATACCGATAGCTTGATGTCCTAAGCATACACCTAGAATAGGGATATCAAGTATGCCATTAAGTGCCAATGTAGCAATTTCCATAGTTAGGACAGAATCTTGAGGTTTACCCGGCCCAGGACCTAAGATAATATGAGATGGCGAGTTCTGCTTAAGTATGTCACAAATAGCATCTGATGAAACATAAGATTCTGACAACTTGTCCCTGCCATTAATCACGCAAACATCATGGCCAAGACCAGCAATAACATGAGCGATATTCAAAGTGAATGAATCAAGATTATCAATAATTAATACCTTATTTGTGATGAACTTAGATTCAGTATTCAAGTCACTAAGATGTGTTACAACTCCACAATTTACGAATTCAAATCTATTTTCAATATCTAACGAGGTTCGTTCTAATTTTCCAACATTGGTCAAATCAAAATCAGGTTTTAGCCACCCGCATGCCTTTCTAATCGCTTGTGATTTCCAGATTGCTTCAGCAACTTCCATTTCTGGGTCCGAACGTACGGTAATGCCCCCTCCTGCTCCAATAATTCCATGCCAACTACTACCGTTTTTCCTTGCCTCTAAAGTACGAATAAGAATGTTCCATGAACAATTATCAGTATATGGGTCAAACCAGCCAACAGAACCGGTCCAAAAAGATCTATTTGTCACTTCAATTTGATCAATTGCTGCACAAACCATGGTTCTTGGACAACCAGTAATACTACCTCCTGGAAAAATAGCATCAAGTGCATCGTTACTGGTATGCTTATCTAATAATTCTCCGCTGATATGAGAGACTAAATGATGTACATTAGCATAAGACTCTACATCAAATCGATCAACATTTACTGAACCAACCTTGCAAATACTTGACAGGTCATTACGCATCAAATCAACTAACATACGGTGTTCAGAACGTTCCTTAACATCAGCAATCATCGATGCAATCATCGCTAAATCTTCTGATTTATCCGACCCACGAGTGACCGTTCCCTTAATTGGGGCAGTGGACAAAATTCTGTTATTACAACGTAATAATGTTTCAGGAGATGATGAAACAATTGCCAATCCTAAATCAACTGCTTCTATATATGCAGAAAACGGTGCAGGATTTGTAATAGTTAGCCTTTGAAAAATAGTTAAAGGCTTTTCAATCAAATCCCCTGACCAAAATCTTCCAAAATTAACTTGATAGAACATGCCATTAGCAATAGAATCTCTAATCTGTTGAATAAAATGTATGTGCTGTTCATCATTGATTGAACTTGTTTCCCTATTTTTGTTGTCTGGTTGTGGCAATAAATCAAACTTTATCCCACCATTAGCAATCAAATCTTCGACCTTTTTTGTCCATATGAGGTTCTCACCATAAACCGAGTATTCATCATCCTTGATGGAATGAACGATATAATTATCAGTCAACCAAAGCACTGCTAGAATGTCATTATCTTTTGGCAATTTTTCTAATGAGATCGGTTGAGTCCATTGTATCATATCGTATGAGATTGAACCTGCCCAAAATGCCCCATTTGGTAGGTTTTCTTGAGCATTAATAAATTCATATTGCGGCGTTAATTGTTTGAGTTTATTCAACAATTCTCCTAGAGTAGGTGCAGAGATAATATTTGAATGATACCAACATCCATGTTTCCATTCTTCAACTTCTGCAGTAAGTACTGGTTTTTGGGAAACCAATTCTATCTTTCCTTCTATCGCGTTATTTGAATTAATTGGAAATTGCGTAGTTGGCTGCCTAATTACAATTCTTGCTTTACTTGGGCCACATAAGATAGAATTTCTCGCAAGGTGTGTTGCTGGACCTCCAGAATTGAAAATGACTAAGTCAGGTGAGCCATATTTTATCGCACCTTCGCCAAGTAGCTCTGCGTCGATAAGTAATGATGCAAGCGCACTTACACCTTCTACCCCGGGTTCTCGCACAAATCAGTCCAGTTGCTGATGTTTGAATAATGTTGAGCGAGAATAGCTTGGCATTTATTGGCGATGATTGCATTCATATCACCCATTTGCACGCCATCAATTGTTATAATTCGGCAACAACCGAGACCGACTCCTAAGGCAATGACTTCGGAACTTCGGGCAACTAATCGCTCATTTAAGCGAGCAAAGTTTACTGGAATGCCCATTTCATCCAACATTTCAGTTACGATTTCTAAGGTTACTCCATTTACTGACAATTTGCTATCACTAACGTATGCAACACCATCTTCATCAATCACGATTATTCCAGCTCGGTCACTATCGATTATGCAGTATTCATCAACTAGCAAAGCAATATCTGCACCACTCTCTTCTGCCGTTTTTTTTGCATCAATATAAAAAGACCAATCGCCGTGTTTAGTTCCAGTTACATCACCTAACCATCTCTTTAATGGCAGCGTCATTGCATGAATTTCAGAATTTCTCAATTTTGGTAGTTGTCTTGAATTTAGTATGAATCGATTATTTTCACAATCAAATGTGATATTCAGTAATTGAGTTTCTTTTGATTTGCCAACGTAATCAATCAAACATTTAGTGATTAATTGTTCTATATTGTCTGGCAGGTCTATTCGTAATCTTTCAGCATGTTTCCTTAAGCGAGCCATGTGCCTAGGGAAATCAGCAATTTTAGAACCGCCATCCCATAATACCGTGGTAAAAACAGCACTTCCAGGCTTATTAGCCATAATTACACCTCACAATAAATCATCTAAGAACGATGTATCGATTTTAGGTTTAGGAGCTTGGTTATTGCCGTTTAATTCATTCAATAATGCATTGTTTTGTGGTTGTAAAACAGGTTGTTGAGATTGGTACACAGGTCTTTGATAAGGATCATTTGATTCAATTCTTTGCGCAGCAGAATAAATGTCATCTTGTACTTGTGAGGTGATCTGTGGCGGAGGCGCAACAGGCGCAGCCGCACCAAATCCAGGAGCATCGTCCCATCCCATGTCATCTTGAATGCCCCACGTGGCTTCTTGTAATTCCCAACTCTTATCGCGCATTTTCTTGGTATTACGAGTTCTTACAATTGCGATTAGAAGGAATAATGAAACCAGCAACAATCCAGCAGCAACTAGGTTTGGTGTTGTTAGCAATGATGCGAAATCGGTATCTTCCTCTTGTTCAACCGTTTCTCCTGTGCCAGCTTGCTTAGGCGGTAAAACCTCAATAGGCTCAACGGCAACACGTGTAGTATAATCATCAAATGGCGATACTGCAACATACCATGTAGTTTGATTATCTAATTCCTCGAAAATATCACTGGTGATTAAGAAATTTGTTGAAGCGAATACCTCGCCTACTTCTACAGCCTCATCTATTGTATCGAATGTTTCTTGCAAAATATAAATCTTGTAACCTCGGATTTCTCCTGAATTAATTCCGCTCCAGGATACTAAAATACCATCATCAACCCAATTTGAAGCCAAGTCATCAACAGGCGTGATGTAATCACCAGAACTATCAAAACCGTCATCAACAGCTTGGGTCGATACCACCACTAAATCGTCGAGGTAAGCATTTCCTGAGGTATCTCTGACAACTACAGCGGCCCATACTTCCAGCCCTGTTACAACAGGCATATCTCCAGCAACAATCTCAATCATTAGTGGCAGTTCAGGATTTCTATCTAGAGTTGCAATTGGAGTAATAGGTCCGCCTCCACCTGGTAACACACTCGTGAATGGATTTGAAGCAGCATATACTTCATAGCTACCCACGTCACTGGCTTCACTCAATTCAAAGTCAAGTAATAATGCAGTACCATCGTCACTCGGGCGGTCATAAATTTCTACAACTGATAACCGTTCAGGAGGTTCAGTATCAACAATATTGTTAATCGGTACTACACTTGCTTGAGGTAAATTGGTAAGATGAACATTGCCCTTGATATCATGAACAGTTACTGTCACGAATAGCTCTATGTCTGGTTTAATCAATTGAGGCGTAGACATAGTAATGTCCATTATATTGTTATCAGGGTTGTAAAGTGCAGTAGAGATTGTCAATTCAATTGGGTTCTTATCTTCATCAATCCACTGTTTGTTAATCATCAAACAACCACATTTGTCTGGATCATCACCAAATGCAGCCCATGCGCCACTCAAATCAGTGACTGGCTGGTCAGCAACCCAGACGATATAATGTGAGAAATCATCAGCATCCGAAATTGTCCAAACAACATCAATTGCAGTTCCATCGTCATCGGCATGGTCATATGCATTGACTGATGCAACTCTATCAGGAGTTCCTCCGCTACCAATTGAGTTGCGAAGTGGTGTTGCAGAGACTATATCAACATCTACTAAATCAACATTAAGCCAGTCATCATAAGCCACCACGGCTAGAAGATATGGTTGCCCGTCTTCAAGAATTAAACCATCGTATTCATCAACAATGGCGCTAGTTGTGTCACAATCGTCAATGATAATGGCTCTAGAGAATCCCTGTTCTTCAAGTGATTGAATCACGGTTGGCGCAGGTAATCCATCGTCGATTTTAACCCAGATAGCATAGAATGTACAATCAGCAGCAGTACTTTGATCCCATGTTATGGTTATTCTTCCACCGTCGTCATCAGGCGTATCAATTGCTGAAACGTTTTCTAATTTTGGCGGCGGAGTCAAATCATTTAGTCCACCTGTAGGTACAACAGGACCGATTACTATTGGATTTTGAATATCTTCTTGATCAGTCAAGTCAACACAGGTTAAGCCAATCCAATACGGTCTTCCAGGATTGAGTTGAAGGATAGTAGTGTTTCCTTCTGTAGGTGGTAGTTCACTAATAGGGCTTAGTCCGAGCACATCACTAAATTCAGTGGTTGAAGCGTAAATTTTGGTACTCTTCAAGTCTAGAGCTGTGCATCTCGACCATTCTAATTCTAGATCACCATCATCTCCTCCTTCGTGAGGCCCAGCTATTGCCCAAATTGGCGATAGAGGAATTTCATTGGTTGGAGTTGCAGGTCCAATTTGCGGCGAAGGCGTACCTAATCTTCCATCATCGTATTCAACAACGATGATAGCATAATAATCAGTGCCGTCAATTAGTGGTTGACCATTTGCAGTGGTTACTTCACTTTGTAGACGGCTGTGTAAGGAAATTGACTTGTCAATGGTTCTACCAGCCAAATCATCAGCAGATACTGTTGCAGCACCCGAACTAGAGGTAAACGGTTGTTCATCAAGGTAGATAAGATATCTAGAGAAGTCATCATCATGAACCAAAGTCCATGCCGCATTTAGAGCCCCACCGCCATCATCAGGTCTGTCAACCAAACTAGTTAGTTGGATTGGTGTTTCCAGTTTGATATAATCATAGGTTATTCTTACCTGTAGTGAACCATTAGAGGGAGCTCTCAAATTTAATTGAACATACTTAGTACCATTGATTTGCACAGCACTGTTTACAGCAGACTGAAGTGTATTTGATAACTGTGGGTCATCAGATAAATTGAGGGTTACGTTATACTTCAAACTGTTTGATTGTGCCCATGTTGCAGCACCATTAACCGGCGAGGTAAAGGCTAGAGGAATGCCTTGGAAAGGAATATTGTGAATGCCCGGTGTTCCAGAACTAGAATCTAACACGATTGGATTGTTTAATGTGGCTAACTCAATTTGAACACCTGGATGAGTGAGGTTAGTAATATCAAGATTAATCAGATTAAAGCCCATGTTTAGTGGGTTTGCTCTTCGCAAATCAAAGCGTTCTAACGGCGTCCATTGAGGGTTGTTCATCCAGCCAAACAGTCCATCATCATCGGTGGTAATCCATAGGTAATCTTGAGATATAGTGCCACTGCTAATTGTCACATCCGGTATAACAAATACCTTGGTTACTGAATGAGTTGGTGTTGTTGCATCCATTATAGTAATGATGTCTCTGCCAATAGCAAGCAACTCATCTCCGTTGCTAACCAATTTTTCAATAGGCCAACTAGGAACTTGGAATGCTGCTGAACCATCTTCAAATTGAGCGGCCAATCCGTTCCAGTGAGTCATCGGACCAACATCTGTAGCTATATGCAAGCCCCACCAATCGCTTGCTATTGCAGTAACTGTATTTGATGGCAATTGGTCAAATCGATGGGTTTGACTGACTAATCCAGTAATGCCGTCAATGCTTGATATTCCGGGCCTTTCACTACCTGCACCGTCATGGCTGACGTGAATTTGGCTATTTCCTGCATTATCGGTGGTTTTTATCAAGCCCCAGGATGAAGTCCCTAACATTCCATTAGCGCTTGTTAAAACATTGGCTGAATTTGCGATTGTATCCATTTGAACTAATCCTAATGGGGTTGCTATCCAGAGATTCGAAGAGTCATAGAGTAAATCTTGAATTATGTTTGATGGTAAGCCGTCAGTTGTTGTGAGCGGGTTTAACCAGTCATTGGTTTGTAATGACCATCTACCAACTCCACCATTTGTAGCAATGTATACTACATCTGCTGATGCTTCAATTGCATTTACTATGTTGGAAGGTAGTCCGGCGAGTAACTTACCGTTACCGAATGTATTGGTTATAGTGTCATAAACCTGCACACCAGCGGAAGAACCAAAATTGCCTTGCAAACCAATAATTAAATCGGTTCCAACAAGTTTTATTCCATCCATATTGTTGTGCAATGCACCATTGATAGGGGTCAGAGTTGCAGTAACAGTATCTAACATCATAAGTCCTGAGGGGGAGGTAGCGATGTAAAGATCGGTTCCAACCAATTCCAAATCTTTAGCCTGTGAGTTAGCCGGCAACGTCCATCCTTGTTGCCATATTATTGTTCCATCTGCCTGTCTCTCGCCTTGGAGAATACCAGCACCGGTTGACTGCCCAAATCCGACATTTTCACCAATCGTTGTCACCCATAAGTGGGTAGAATTTCCAGTCATGGTTGTTACTTGGCCACTTACCAGTCCAGGTAATGTTTGAATGGTATTTTGTCCTAAATTATCCAAGTGATCAACACGGCTGTATCCTGACGAGCCACCAGCTTGTCCAAGAAGCCAGCCTGTGCCAGACCATTGGAAAGACGTGACAGATGAGCCTTGAGCGTTGGAATTAACCTGGCTTGTTATTGCTCCTGTGGTTGTAATAACGGAATATCCGCCACCAATTACATTTGGACCAGATTGACCAAGTCCATGACCAACAATTAACTCTCCGTTGGCATAATCAATAGCATCCCACCATATCCTGTCACTCGGTAAATTGTGAGTCTGTGTAGTGATGTCTGACAAGAATAATCCAGAGTTCATATTGTATTTTCTTATTGGTTCTTCATCTTCATAGAATGTAACGTAGAGAGTGTCTGTTGAATCATCACATGCGACACCTGAAACCTCTCCTTGGCCGAGTGATGCTTGAGTAAGTGTGTTTACAATTGTTGATGTTCCTAAGTCAAGTTGCTCTACACCACCATTATTATTGTAAATCCCCACATTCAACAGACCGCCACAATAAGACATGGTAATTGGATAGCCATTTTGGATTCCATTTTGTCCGCCTTGGGTGAAAACATTCCAATTAGCACCATCCCAGTGAGAGATTGCTCCGCCTTGGAATCCTTGCCAACTTTGGCCGTCACCACCGCCCAAAACCAAGTCGACGCCATTTGTCCAAAGCTCGTAGAATTCACTGCCTGAATTACCTGGCAATCCATTATTTTCTTCCCATGTTGATAGCCAAGCATCATTTGCTCGATCATATCTAGCAACACCATCTTCTGTGGCGAATAATACTTCATTATTGTATTCGATAATTTCTCGAATGGGGAAATTTAAGCCGTCATCATCATTCCATGAATCAACAAAATTGCCTGATGAATCATATAAATCCAAACGCAATTCGCCCCATGACACCCACATGTCTCCATTACTCGACTCGTAAGCAGTAACTCTGTCTACTTGGCCACTCGGCTCGATATTTTCGCCCCAGTCATCGTTGGCAACGTCCCATTGTGCAATGCCTCCTTGGCCATCATAATAATCTGGAAAACCGTCGTTTGATGCTACGCTTGCCATAATTATTCCATCAACTAGTCCCATGCCCCATGCTGGTCCACTGTTATCGTCGAGTTGTATTCCAGCATCAATATTGGATAGTTCTTGGAAGTTTGCCACATCTATCCGATATACACTATTACTGTCATCACCTTGATGATAATACATAACATCGTTGTAGATTACCATTTGATATGGTTCTCCATTACCTAAATACAAATCATCATTTTTCTCGATGTCATAAACTTCTGCCCCGGTTGTAACATCAATGAGCTGGAATCCATCTTCTCCTCCAATCCATAGTTGGTTAGGATTGATATCAGCGACTAGGCCAGTAACATCTTGATTACCAGGGTCAAGGATTGCATTGCCTGATGGTGAGTTGCTATATTCAGTCCATGTCGGCAACCAAGAATTGGTTGAAATTTCATATCTTGC
>JAKUNX010000072.1 GCA_022451835.1 Candidatus Poseidoniaceae archaeon | reverse complement strand
GGTGAAGAAAATAATTTCCATTTCTGGGTTTTGCTTCCGTAACTTCTTCGCTAATGCATACATTCTTGTGAAATGTCCAAAACCTACTCCATTTGTTGGAAATAGTATCGTAGTATTATTATTTTGATTACTTTTTTGTTCGACACTTTGCTGAATTCTTGCTACTTTCCCTAACCTTTCCAATCCAATCTTCAAGCAAAGAATGGGAAATGATAGTGGAAGAAAGATCATTTTCCATGGTTTTCTAACAGCGTCAGTTAGGTGTAATCCTAATCTAAAAGAAACAGTGTCCCTCAATCTTCGATTTTCTCTTTGTAATTTTTCTATTCTTCTAAGTCCACGCCCTTCATCGAATGACTCATCACTTGATAGAGCAGACACAGCAATGGCTAATAGTCTACATTATTGACAGTTCGGTTATTTTATTGAGATAAAGTTCCTGTTGTCGTCCTAAATTAATACATCAGAAATAGTTGTTACACTATATCTATATCTCGAATGTTATGGGTTGACATGGGCAACTTGCTAATCACCGGTGGTGCTGGATTTATTGGCAGTAGGTTGGCTATTATTGCATCTGACAAAGGGTGGAATGTTACTATAATAGATAATTTATCTACAGGCTTACAATCTAACGCAGATAGCCTTCAATCAAAGGGAATAGAAGTCAATATCGGTGATATTAGACATAAGTCCTTGGTGGCAAGCTTAGTTGCTAAATCAACTGCAGTAGTTCATTTAGCTGCACAAGTTTCAGTGCCGCTTTCAGTTGAAAACCCTGAAGAAACTATGGAGATAAATGTTCAAGGTACACAGAATGTAATTGACTCTTGTTTAGAAAATGGTGTCACAAGATTGGTAGTTGCGTCTAGTGCAGCAGTTTACGGTGAAGCAGAAACCTTGCCATTGAAAGAAGAGGCTGCCGGAGATTTACTATCTCCATATGCAGAATCAAAGTGGGCTAATGAACAGCAAATCATCGAGGCGAGATCAAATGGATTACAAGCATCATGTCTTAGATTTTTCAATGTATATGGTGCAGGTCAAAGGCCGGATGGAGCCTATGCAGCAGTGATTCCAAAGTTTGCCGATATGATGGCTCAAGGAATTCCACCACGTATTAACGGTGATGGTGGCCAAACCAGAGATTTTGTTCATGTTGATGATGTTTGCAATGCAATCATTACTCTCATCGAAGGCGACTGGAAGGCAGATTCACATCATGTTTACAATGTTGCAACTGAGACAAAAATAAGCCTACTTGAGTTAGTATCAGTAATCAATAACTCCTTAGCAAAAAAAGTTCCAGAATATTCACCTCTCAAACCACTTCACGGCGAGGATAGAGCCGGTGATATACGTCATTCAATGGCTAGTATTGGTAGAATCAAGGAAGTTTTGAATTGGCAACCGTCTGTAGATTTCCAAGATGGTATTGATGAGCTGATAGCGGAACGATTAGCAATGTTGTGAGTAACATGAACATAATCTGGTTTTCCGGCCGTAAAATGGCAGATTTATGTTCAACAACTCAGAAATCCTTAGGTTCGGGTTTAGTGGAAAGAGGGCATAATCTAATCTTCGTCAATCCAGATTTACCAGGTTCACATACAAACTATCCATGGACACATTATAGCATAACTGCTAGCCAAATTCCAGGTTTGAAATCAATAACATTAGCAAGAAAAATGAATAAATGGTTATGTGCAAACCTTCCAAAAGATAAGACAGTAGTAATCCTAGATTGGCGTATTGCTAAGCAGTTGACAATGACTTTACAGAAGCACAACATTCCGTGGATTTTGATGGATAGAAGCCCTCCAGCCGATAGTAATATTCTAGCTAAATTGCAATGGCTTTATTGGAAAAACGCATGGAAATCAGTCAAAACCTACCAAAAAACCGGTTGTGTAGTTTCTCAAGCGCACAGAGAATTTGTCTCTAGATATACTGGAGTGTCTCAATCGTCAACAATTTCTATTCCCGCTGGAGTTAATACTAATCAATTCCAAACTGGAATTAAGTCTTCACCGATAAAATTGTGTTATCACGGTAAGTTAGATTCAAACAGAGGATTGATGAAGTTAATCTCGATACACTCAAAGTTAATCGATAATGGAGTTGATGTGAAGTTGTACTTACACGGTAATGGTGATTTAGTCACGAAATTAGCGAACCTCAAAAACGATAAAATTCATGTTACAGAAACATTGGATTCAGATAATTTAGTACAATGTCTGTCAGGTTACGATGTTGGGCTTTTACCAATGCCAGATAAGCGAGTATGGCGTTTAGCGAGTCCGTTAAAGCGAGGCGAATACTTGGCGAGCGGAATGATTGTACTTGGAATAAATCATACAGGACACCGAATGGATAATTCAGAAAATTGGTTACATTTATTCGATGAAAACAAATTTGTTCAAAGTTCTGTGGATTTCATTCGTAATTTAGATTTAGAGCAATTAAGGCAATCTCAAACAAATGCCAGGAATTTTGCTGAGGCAAATTTAGATTGGTCTAATAGTGTGGCAATTCTCGAAGATATTTTATCAAAACAATATTGATGATGACTTGCTACCAACAACCATGGCGAATGTTGCAATGGTTGTAACAAATGCCTGTGACCCAGACCCAAGGGTGATACAATCTGCTAGATGGTTAACTGAACAAGGTCATCAAGTAACAATCCATGCGTATGATCGCCAACAAATATCTAGCGCCTTGTCAATAATTGATGATGTTAAAATAATCCGTTATCATTTGGGTAAATCGCCTTATGGAGGCTTATTAAAGACCGGCTTAGGGATAAGAAAATTCCATAAATCTGTATTTTCAACACTGAGTGTTGATTCTCCAGACGTTGTCGTTTGTCATGATGCGGATACTCTGGGTGTTGGTTGTAGGATTAAGCAAAAGCTTGGAATAAAATTGGTTTTCGACATGCATGATTTACAACATACTTGGGTACTAATGCCAAATCCTAAATCACTAATTCGTAAAGCAATCAGCAACGTAATGCAGCGAAAATTGTTTCAAAGAATAAAGCATGGTGATCAAATCTTCACTTCTAGTGGTGCTATCGAAGGTGGCACATATCCGGGGTTTAAGGAGTGGTTGCTAAAACACGGCCACGATTCGACAGTAATAGAAAATAGGCCTGAACTCGCAGAACAAATACCACTCCCCAATAGCCAAAATTGGACGGTTTCACATATTGGCAGAATTAGAGATTTAGCGAGCATCAAATTACTTTTAGAGGCTATAAAATTAATCCCAGAGTCACAAAGACCAGTTTTACATATTGCAGGAGATGGTACTGAATACGATCAAGTTAAGAGAGAGATTGAGCAATTTAGCGATAAATTTGGTTTAAAATATGTAATTGGTAAATCGTTCCAAAAAGACGACATTCGCTCTATGCTCGAACAAACTAACATTATGTATGCAATGTATAATCCAGAGCGAGGCAACATCGCCGATGGAGCGTTATCGACAAAGATGTTTGATGCAGCGTCTCTGGGCATTCCAAGTATAGTCAATGCAGATTGTTTGATGGGTGAAATTTGTGTAGTTGAGAATCTCGGAATATCAGTTAATTGGGGCAATTCAAATGATCTAAAAAATGCATTAGTTGAACTAAAAAAATCAAGAATTAAACTAGAAAAAACTGTATTGGAGTTCAAAACCGAATATATGAAAAATATCGAAATCCTACTACGAGACTAGACCGTTGTATAACTCAGCCCATTTCTGTGAGACCTGCTTTATCCCGTGGTCTTTGACGTATTTAGTAGCATCAATCTCTTCTGAATTTTTTATTTTGTTTACCCAATCTTCTGTGTTATTAAATTCGGCACTAACTACACAATTAGGCAATCCCGGAATTTTATCTGATGCTACAACTTTACATTTTGCAGCCAAACCTTCCATCATCACTAGCGGTTGACCTTCATATTGAGAAGGGATTATCAGTACATCACTTTCCCTTAGAAGTGAATATTTCTCTTCCTCTGTAACCCATCCTAAGCCTTCTATGCCGTCTTCGTTATGTAAAGTTCCAGTTGCCTTTAGATTCCAGCCATCATTTGTCATAATTCGAACTACATCAAAGGCAAAACTATGACCCTTAACAGGATCTTGTCTGCCAAGTAAAAGAATTTGTTTTGGTTTTTTGTCTACAATATCTTCTGTTTGTAAATTTGGGTCAATTGGATTCTCGACAACGCTCACTTCGCCAATAATTGGTTCTAACTTCTCCTTCCAATAGTTAGATAAAACTACGGTTTTGAATCGATGAAGTTGGAATTTAATTTTACCTTTCCCGACAGCAAATTTGTCAAACTTGCCACTATGGATATGAAAAACAACCTGCTTACCTAGTTTTTTACCGATTTTACCCAAACTTAACTTTCTTCTATAAGACCAGTCAGCTGCTGAATGGATGTGAATTATGTCATATTTGTGAGCATTTTTCCACAAGAATTGTTTGGCTTTTCTCCATGCCTTAATCTTGGCAATAGTGCCCTTAGTAGAGTGGCTATCCAATGTATCTGCAACCCATCCATTAGGCGGGTTCTGTGATAAAATTTCGATTACCTTTGCCATTCCTCCAGGCGTATTACATGGACCGACATGCAATACTCTGCGCATGTCTAAGCCTAACTATGCGGTTTCAATAGGATAGTGGTCAAATGTATGTTAATCACAGGTAAAGTGTGCAAGAAGTAATATCTCAAACGCATTTGCGATATTCATGTTGTTAGCATCAGCCATTGCCGAGGTAATCCTTGGTTCATTGGTTGCTTTGCCATTGCTAATATACAGATTTAAGGCCAAACGTTGGAATAATATTGCTCTTGAATATCCACAAGAAACTCATGATTCACAATTAGTAATTCTATTACCAATATGGAATGAAGCTGTAATTATTGAGAAAAAACTCGACGACTTGAAACGACAATATCTAGTCAAACCCTCTTTGTTAGTAATCGATTCAGCATCTACAGATGATAGTGTTGCTTTGGTTAAGCAATGGATTATTGACAATCCCTCGGTCTTTTCAACAACTAAAGTTATCGAAATGCCTGAACGACTAGGTAAAACCAGTGCGGTAAAGTTAGCCCTCGAGGACTTAACCGAAGATTCATTTGAAGGTCTAGTAATGATGACAGATGCTGACGCATTGGTTGGTGAAGGAACAATTCAACGATTATATGGATGGTTTGCTGATTCTTCAATAGGCGCAGTAGGAAGTAGTGCTGATCGTAAAACTAGATTACATGGCGAGACCAAGTATCGCTCACTATACGAAATGCTGAGATTGGCAGAATCGAAAGTAGATAGCACTCCATTTCTTGAAGGTTCTTGCATGATGTGGCGACATGGTAGCCTTAATCCATCTGATTTGAATACGGATTCTAATGCAGACGATGCTCAAATTGCATCGCTAGTAAGGATCTCGGGGCTTAGGAGTATATTTGATGCTGAAGCATCATTCATTGATTTTGCTCCAACTACCATTGAAGGCCAGAGTAGGCAAAAGGTTCGACGTGCTCAAGGTTTACAGAATATGCTATCTCGATTTCCAAAACAGCACAGATTACCAGAGGATGGTGAATTTACTAAAATATTTAATTTCCAAAGGTACATACATTTGACTGTACCACTAATTTTGTTTCAAGTTGCAATTTGCGCAATCGTTAGATGGGCATATGTCAGTATAACAGGTATGCCAATAGGTCATGAAGCGCTTATTCATGCAGGATTAGCCCTGATAGAATTATTGATTCTTGTCGCATGGTTAACTTTCCGTAATGGCATAAAATTACCATTCATCACAACAATTGGTGCTTTGATTACGAGTTTTGAGTATTTGTTCATTGCTCGATATAAGAGTTCTAGAGGTCAATCATCACATAAATGGGATCAACATAGTGATGTTAGAAAACTACTGTATAAATTTTGAAATAAAAAAAAGCTCCCCCGGAGGCCGAAACCTCCGGAGGAGCAGTTATATTCCGCAGAATATATCAGTTCATAATTCAGTTAATCATTGGGTGAAATTCACTCAACGTCAACGATTGTTGTGTCAAGGGTTGTACCCTCTCTGTTGTTCAACACGTTAACGGTAACGGTGCATAGACCAGTACAGTCGGTGTCAACAGTAATTGCTTCACCAACGTTCCAGTTGTCTGCGTCACTGTCTGTAGATGACCAGCAGTTGTCAGTTTCACCGTTAGCACATTGGTCAACAGTTACTGATGCAGCACCGTCAACGCTTGCTTTAATGGTGATGGATGCCCAACCTAGGTCGGATCCACTGTCCATGGTCATAATTACAGCCCCTGTTGAGTCAGGTGCATCTGCGCCACTGAAGGTGTATAGCTCAAGGCTACCGTCAGTGTTACTTTCTGCTAGGTTAGCAGCCCATACGTATAGTACACCTGCTAGTACAACAGTAATTGCAACCATTAGGATAGTTGCAATAACTGGGCTTACAGCTTCGTCATTTCTTGTTTCGTTCTTCATATTTTTGTCCTCCTTACCCGTAGCCGGGTGTACTTCGTCCACTGGTGGCGCTATATTTAATCATAGTGCCGGTCAAAATCAAAAAACACCCATAAAACCGGGACACTGCGCGAAAATACGAATTTCCAAGTTTTCGTGCGAGTGGTACAAACGGTTTGTAAACAAACAAAAAATAACATTGATTGTTAAGAAAAAAAGAGGTGAACGGGTGAGAGTAAAGCAGAGGGGATGGGATGCACTCAACAGAACTCAAACAGCCCGTTCATATTCATCCAAGCACTCACAGTTTATATTCGTCTCGGCTGGAAATCAAAAAATCCTCGATTCTTTAACAAAATCGCGGTTTAATTCAGTTTATTCAACTGTTAGAATTTCAGGGCCGCCATCTGTGACGTAAACTGTATGCTCGAATTGACATATATTGCCTCCATCAGCACATGCTAATACATGATAAGTTTCTAGGAATCTTATACTAATCAATTTCTTAACTAAAGCATTCCATTTACTTTGTTTACTTGCTTCGTCAGCTTCAGGAAATGGTTTTTCTAACATAGGAAAAGCCCATCTTTCAGCAAATGGTAGAGTGGAATATCTCTCCTCTAGATTTCTTGCTAGTTGTGCACCAAGAGGTTTTAATTGACCCTTTGCACGAGCTTTCCTAGAAGTTGTGTTGCCCGTTAATCGGTAAATGTTAGATGAATTTGACTTACCCAGATTTTTGATCATGCCACTACTTCCTGTAGTGTTAAAAGGCTCTATAGCATATACTCCGCCTTCCTCAACAACTCCCTTAAAGCCTCTATTGTCTGGTCCGCAGGCATACGATGGCACCGATACTCCAGCATGTAATTCCCACGGCATTAATTGATGTCCACATAGATTTCTAATTGGCTGAAAACCAGCATCAAGAGTCGGTTGTGCAGCAGCTGCACCCACTTTGTACCATGGTGTACCAGGATGAAGCATTTCTATTGCTGCGTCTCTTGCTTCCTTTGCTGCCTTGATTTGTTCAGTATGGTTATTGGTATTGCCAACTTCAATAGTTAATGCATTATCGCCAATATGGCCTTTGATATGTACGCCATAATCTATTTTGACACAGTCTCCTTTTTGCAAAGTCATATCGCCATCCCACTCTTCAACTGGTGAAATATTGTGATCGGTGGTAAAATGGGCAGCAAGATCGTTTACTGCAATAGTTCCCGGAAACGCGGGCTTGCCACCATGTCTGTGGATGAACCTCTCAGATGCCTCGATGGTCTCATGAAGTGTTGCACCTGGAACGATTTTCTCTTTCATCGCTTCCAGAGTTCGCCTAGCAACATGGCCGGCATCCTTCCAATACTTCAGCGATAATTCCTCATCCATGTTTCCACGTCAATGCGAGGTATCACGCCCTCTCTCATAATGCTTACCGTGAACCCTAATGAATCTGTATCAGATTTTTCAATAGATAGAATAGTGCTTGGTGCTCCACCAGGACAATCTCCTTCAACAATACAATCATCTTCTAATCCAAGTTCTTGGCCTGCTAATTTTGTATCATACAAAGGTTCAACACCGCTATGATTTGCACTAGTCGCAGTTATCGGCCCTACTGCGTTTACTAATTCTAAAGCACGCAGATCAGACAAAACCCTAACTGCAACTCTTTTGCCTCCAAGTCGCTCATCAAGCTCACCCTTAGCATCGAGAATCAAGGTTAAACTTCCTTGCGGGAATCTTTGTAAAATGTCTATGGCAATAATCGGAACCTCAACTAATTCATTTGCTTGTTCAATATCAGCAACTCCTAAGCTCACAGGTTGGCTGGCAGGTCTTTTCTTTAACGCATACAAATTATCTAGTGCTGCTTTTCTTGGTAGGCAACCAAGACCAGGTAATGTTGATGTGGGGTAAACCACTACTCCATTAGAGTTCAAATTATCAATCAACTCATCGGTAATTATTGACATGTTTACTCCTCAGGAGTTGACAGCCCACTGTTCTACATGAAGTTTAGCGACCTCTGCAGCGAGGATTTTATCTTCTGTTTTTACCAATAATTTACCACTTGGATATAGTGTTAAATCACACGGTCCAGTAAATGTCCAGCATAGTCTATTTTGTATTCCAACAGTGTATCCAGCAGCAATAATTGAGTTGCCAACTTTATCCAAATCTATTGTTTCAATTCCGTCGGGAACAATTTGCCATGCAGCTCTATTGCCACATAATTCCATAACGAAACCATCAGTCATTAAATCACCCTACATCGGAGGCCTTGTTGGTTTTTTGGATTTTGGTTTACCGGAAGGCGGACCAGTTGGTGGCCCGGTTGGTTTGCCAGTTGGCTTGCCGGAAGGAGGCCCAGTTGGCGGCCCTGTTGGTTTGCCAGAAGGAGGTCCAGTTGGCGGCCCTGTTGTTTT
>JAKUNX010000071.1 GCA_022451835.1 Candidatus Poseidoniaceae archaeon | reverse complement strand
AATTCAGACACTGATGGAGATGGTCTAAAAGATGGTAATGAGGTGTTATACATTCCGCGGCCATTCCAAGAAGCGACACATCCATTAGTGAATGATACTGATTCCGATGGAATGTTGGATGGTTGGGAAATGCAAGTTCAGTCAGAAGAAGACAATACTAATTCACACAGTTTGTGGGTTGCTACCAGTTCTTGGAACATCCCAAATTGTGTTCCATCTCAAAATAATAATTGTGCAAAGAGCCCAGGTGGTTATTTGTGGATTAATACATTAGGAGGCTTTGTTCAAGAAAAACAATTTGAAGTGTATGAAATGAATTTATCTGGATTTAGTGTTCCAAATAACCCTATGTGTGATTGTAATGGTAGATGGGCACTTGACCCATCGGAACAAAGCTCAATTGCAAGATTACCAGATGCAGTATATGATATCGATAATGACTCCTTGATGAATGGTGCTGAAGCCCCCGATAAATGGAATACAAATCCAGTCGACAAGGATTCTGATGGAGACAAACTATTTGATGGGTGGGAAGTGAAATATTCACAATATGCTATAGAATCAGGTTTAGTTGATAATGAATCGCTGTCCGCATATGGCGCTAGAGGAGTATTAGATCCTTCAATGATTGATAGTGACTTGGATGGAATTGAAGATGGTCAAGAAGATCCTGATCAAGATGGCTTAAATCGAACTGGGTTAATCAAGCGCTATTGTCCTAGTTACAATGATTCATCTTTCTCAGATTGTCACATTGATCCTGACACTCCAGATGGTGCTCAATTTTATCAAAATTTAGCAAATTATACAAATTATGAAGAGATGCAGAATAACACTAATCCAGTGTCTAACGATACTGATGGTGATAAGTGGAATGATGGCCCTGAAGTATACTTCCAAGATCATGATGATGATGGAATGGCTACTGGCTGGGAATATCATTTTGACTTTGACCCTTACGATGCCGCTGATAGAATGTTCGATACTGATGGCGATGGGCATGTGAATTATTGTGAGTACAAATGGGATACCAACCCCCGTAATCCAACAAGTTTCCCTGGCCAAGGTGAATTGTGCGACCCATTCAGTGAATAGATACAATAAGAGCGAAACTTCTTGAGTACTTTACGATAGTTAGTACCATGTCAAGTAGGGCTATAGCTACATTTACTGTAGTTTTTTTTGTTATGGTAAGCATTTTGCCTAACAATAGTGCTGCTTCTAACTCAAGTGTTGAAGATGACCCATTCATAGTTATAAATACAGAAAGTGGATTAATCTTTGAAGAAATGATAAATATTTCAGGCCAATCTAATATTCCTGCTGCTGAATTGTTGTGGTCAATAAATCATATACATCCTGTAGATACTTTGTTAGTAAATGATGATCAAATAATGTCTTCAAGCACATTTTCACAGGTATCAATTGTAGATGATACTTACAACTGGGAACTATCTGTTCCAGTAGATGGATTGAATTGCACTTGTACATTTTCTGTTTCGGCATTAAATAATTTAGATTTAACGAAAAGTACAATTATTTTGTTTATCGGTCAAAATTCTCACTTTTCCGTAATAAATCATATTCCATCATTTCAAAATTTTGCAGATAATCAAGTCAAATATTTATCATATGAAATTATATCTCCCGATACTAGTGGTTTGAATATTCCAGAGATTAGTGATTCTTTTGCTTTCAAAGCTAATATCTGTCAATATAGCGGAAATTCATGTGTTACAGAGTCTATTCAAGTTGAAATAAACCATACTGTGCAGGATGACGGAACCTTTCTTTTAGAAATCGATAAAACCCATCTGGAAATTGGAGATGGAAACTGGAATTTTGAAATCTTTCTAAGAGATTCTTATTTGCGCTTCTCAAATTCTGATAATCAAATTTTGACTTTTGACACTAATCCACCTTTGATTGAAATTTTGGGTACAAATAAGACTCAAGAAATGGGATTAGAAGTATTTTCTACCAATATTGATGATGGATATGATAGTTCTCTTGTGGCAATAACTTGGACGATTTCAGAACCTAATGGTATGCTTCGTGGACTAGTAGATGGCGAGTATATCTCGGATAGTAGCATCAGTATTCAATTTAATCAATCTGGAGAATGGAATATATCCGTCTTAGCAATAGATTCAGTAGGTTATTTCACTAAACAATCACACATAGTTTATGTTCAAAATGTCGTTCCAATTATTTCACTAAATAGTTCTGTAGAAACTTCAAACAATATGGGGTTAGAGTTTGATTTAGATGAGTTATGGTTTATTGATGCTTCTTTAACATTTGATACAGTTAATGACATTGACGATCTTACTTTTACATGGTTTCTTGATGATGAGATTATTCATGTAGGTAAAAGTTTGTCAAACGAGCAGCTCAATAAATCTGGAAATCACGAAATTATATTGATTGTAACTGACAATGATGGTGATACTGCTCAATCAACTATTGAAATAATATTAAATTCAGAGGATGATAGTGAAGATGACAGTAATATAATTGCTATTGTAACAATACTGATTATTGTTTTATTGGCAACAATGCTATTGATGCGTTTCAGAAAGGAAGATGTATCATTCAATTTGCCAAAATGGGGCAAATAGTTAACCAAGGTTTGAATAGGTCAAAACAGGTGGGAGTATCATGTTTGCAGAGATGTTTGCGCAGTTGGGCGCCATGCCTAACCCAATCTCAAATGATGAGTATTTGGCAAGGCAAAACAAACTTTACCAAACACTTAATCAAAATGATTTGCTAATTTTATGTTCATCCCCAGAGACCATTCATTCCAACGATGTACATCATCCGTACAGAACTCAAAGTAATCTTCTTTATTTGACAGGTTGGATTGAACCAGATGCAGTTTTCTGTGCGATAAATAATGATGGAACTTGGGAATCACATCTTTTTGTTCAACCTAAAGATACGTTAAAGGAAATTTGGGAAGGAAGAAGGCCTGGTATTGAAGGTGCAGTCGCTAACTGGCCGATTGATTTGGCTCACTCAATCGATGATTTAACCGAGGTTCTTGGACAGATGGTTGCTAAATCCTCAAGAATTATGCATAGAATGGGTGTTATGTCCAAGGTAGATGATTTAGTTGTCAGTGCAATTAAGAAACGGGATAGAGCACGTCAAAGGCTTGGTTCAGGGCCAATATCTGTTGAGGACCCTAGCAATATAATTGCTGAAATGCGGTTGATAAAATCTAATTCTGAAATTGATCAAATGAAATTTGCTTCTGACGTATCTAGTCTTGCTCATATTGCTGCTATGATGCATGGTGGTGGTGGTGCTTCAACAGAAAATCAATTACAATCTTTGATTGAAGGATTTTTCAGATATGCTGGGACTTCAGGATGGTCTTATCCATCAATCGTTGGTAGCGGAGAGAATGCTACCATCTTACATTACAAAGAAAATGAAGATCATTGCATAGACGGTGATATTGTTCTAATTGATGCAGGAGCTGAGTTTAGAGGTTATGCTGCAGATATTACAAGATCATGGCCAAATAATGGAAAGTTTACCGAGGCTCAGAAAGAAATTTACCAAATTGTATTAGATGCTCAAAATGCAGCAATTAGTGAATGTATTGTTGGAAATCCATACACTGCTCCTCATGAGGCTGCAAGGAGGGTATTGGCAGAGGGATTGATAAAATTAGGCGTTATTGATCAAAATTTGGATGAAGCATTAGATATGGAAAATGGCCAATTGAAGAATTGGTATATGCATAATACTAGTCATTGGATTGGCTTAGATGTTCATGATGTAGGAGTATATTTGCCAAATGGCGAACCTAGATTGTTTGAGCATGGAATGTGCCTTACTATCGAACCAGGACTATATTTTGGTGCATGGAGACCTGATGTTGATTGTCCTGAGAAATATTCAAACATTGGAATTAGAATTGAGGATGATATTTTGATAACTGATGGTGGACCGGTAATACTTACTGAAATGTGTCCTAAAACAATTGATGAAATAGAATCAGTTGTAGGTACTAGCAATTAGGTGGTGAATATGAATTGGCAATCCATACTTCAGCGTCAGCAAGACTGGACTAAAGATAAGGCCGATGAATATAGATTATCTATTGAAGAGGCCACTGAACTATACTCTAATGCTCCACTGCATGAGTTAACGATGGCTGCAGATATGCGACGAAAGTCATTTTTCCCAAATGGTGAAGTGACATACCTTGTAGACCGTAATGTCAATTACACCAATGTTTGTACAATTAATTGTCAATTTTGCTCATTTTATCGGCCACCAGGTCATGATGAAACCTATACTCAGTCCTTTGAAGAAATTTCAAACCGAGTGTCTGAATTAGAGTTGATTGGTGGAAGTAGAATTTTGATGCAAGGTGGAGTTAATCCAGATTTGCCGTTTAATTGGTATCTTGATCTTATTTCGCATCTTACGATTAACCATCCTAATATCCAATTAGATTGCTTTAGTCCAATAGAAATTGAAGGTATTGCTGATGTATCAGGTATGAGTACCTTTGAGGTTCTAAAGCAACTCAAAGAAGTTGGATTACATGGTCTTCCAGGCGGCGGTGCAGAAATGCTCGTTGATGAAGTTCGTAGTGATGTTTCGCCTAAAAAGGGTAGTCCAGATAATTGGCTAAGAGTGATGGAAGAAGCACAATCAATCGGTCTTACAACTAGTGCAACTAATGTTTTTGGCTTTGGAGAATCACTTAAACAACGAGTAGAGCATATGTCAAGGATAAGAATACTTCAGGATTCATCCATTGAAAAATATGGAATGGGTTTTACTTCATTTATTGCTTGGCCAGTCCAACTTGAAACAAATTCATTTGGTAAAAGAAATCGTGGTCAAAATAAGTATGTTCTAGGTGCAGGTCCAACAGAATATATTCGACATGTTGCGATATCAAGATTATTTTTCGATAATATTTCTAGTATCCAAGCATCATGGCCGACAATGGGCTTAGGTATTGCCCAAATGGCATTATTATCCGGTGCAAATGATGCTGGTTCCACTATGATGGAAGAAAATGTAGTATCAGCATCTGGGACTAGCAAAATTTCGGCTTCAGAAATTGAATTGCAAAATACAATCATTAGGGCTGGTTTCATTCCGATTAAGCGGGATAGCGATTATAATTTACTTCATACCGAGATCGTCGAAAACTTTGACAAAGAATTAGCAGCACCAATACCGACACAATATTAGCTGTTATTTCAACGATAATGGGTGATTAGTTTCAGTTCTACCTGAATTAACTATTGCTTCAGTGACACAAAATAATGATGGATGCTTTACTTTTAGTGGCTGAACCCAAAGCAATTCTGGCAGATTTTCTCTTTCTATTATCACTACCATTTCCCAATGTATTCGAATAAGCGGTGAAAAAATAGTTCCAGGCCAGTCTCCTTTAGGAGGTGGAATAGTTGTTTTTCCAGATTTAACATTTACAATTTCAGATTGTTGCATGATGCGCATTGGCCTTAGGAACAATCCACCTTTGATTTCGGTAGTTTGCATTGGCGAATCTTCACCGCCGCCTGTCCCATCATCCAAATCTACCGACCAATGGTGTGGTAATTCTGTAGTTAGGCCCGGAGGAGGCTGACTATTATTCTCACGTCCAAAAGCCTCCATTAAAGCATCTCGACTTGGAGGCAATACACCGACACGCCATAAGACCGACATGTTTTTCCAATTTTCTTTGGTTTCTTGGAAATTTATTGTTATAATCAATTCTTCACCAGATGTACTGTCACTATGAAATACAATTTTTGGTTCCTTGGGTTGTGATCTAAGGAATCTTCTTTGCTTAATTAAATCAGAAAAATTTGCAGTTACTCGCATGATGATTGGGATAAATAAAATTGGGACTACTATTACTGCTAGTACAGGATAATCCAATAAGCCAAATCTAACTCTACCAGTGCCAATACTAGGAATCCCCCAAACGCTAAGTATTGGCTCTAAAAACAAATATGTCAATGCAATTAGAAGCACAGAAACTGAGAAGTTCATAATTTTCCTGGCGTGTTTATGAACAACATTTGGAGTAAGATACCATCCAGTTCTTTGTTTACTAACTACAGATTCTTTAGGAACTGCTTCAAGCATTTCTTGTGAGTGATTTTCATCTAATTTTAGTATATCATTATCGAATTTATAACGTCTTTCAACCAACCATGAGGATTTGTGGCCGATTCGAAATGGAGGAGGAAGGTTTCTTATCTTTTCAAAAGCTTCCAATTCCGAAATATCATTTGCAATTTCAGTCTTTCCAATTGCAATAGGTAGTAATTCAGGTTTGAATCTATAACTCTCAAAAGGAGGATATTTGATCCGTTCTTCCAAGAAGAGTTTGCCCATAGAATCACCTTAACTAAATATTAATTTCATCCCGGCTTTCAATGCTAATTTCCTAAATGCCGGAACTTTTCTAATCAGTGCCATACCAAGAGGGACTGGTTTTTCAATATCTCCTACTTGGTTGATTAATTGAATTATCTCAGGTTTTGCAAATTGTTCAAAATTTCGGTCTAATTCATTATCTTCACAATCACTAACCAATAAGTTCCTCAATGATCTTGCACGGTTTTGCTCTTTACGCATTTTTTCAAAGTGATTTTTAGAAATTGACTTAAGTTTCTCTTCATTCAATTCGTTAAGATTGATTGCAATAGATAATTTGTTAACAATTCCATTGATTTGTTCAAAACCAGGACCGATCCCTCCGCCGGTTGTTGGCTTAGCCATTCCAGCCGCATCACCAATTAGTAACACTCTATTTTTGTAAGCTTTTTTTACCATACCACTAGGAACAGGTCCACAATAACGGGCAGTTTCTCTGATATCGCTGAAACGTTCTTTCCAAAGTGGATGATTCAATAGGTTATGATAGCATTCTTCTATACTTAGACCATCTAAACGATCAGCGGTCGACCATAGACCTATTCTACAACTATCATTTCCTGATGGAATTACCCAAGCAAAAAATCCAGGGGCAATTTCTGAACCAGAATACATTTCTAGCCAGCGTTTCCTATACTGGTACCCTACAACTTCGGTTTGGAAACCAATCATAAGTTCTTTTGGCCTGCCCATTTTGAAATGTCTTCTTGTCCATGAATGAGCTCCATCACAACCAATCAGTAATTTTGTTGAAATCTGTATTTCACTTCCATCTTTATTCACTGTTAGAATCACTCCGTCAGATTTGGTATCAGCATTAACTGGTTTTGAATTCAGCCATAGTGTTGCCCCCGATGCCATTGATTGTTTAACAACAGCTTCATCGAATAACTTTCTACAAACAACGTATGTCCTTACAGTTCCACCAGTTCCAACCGGAACTAATGTTCCAGATGGGCCATGAATTAGTGCACCATCAATTTCTTCCAAAATCGTATCATATAATCCAACTTGTTTCATAGCATTTGGAGTTACAAGTCCTGCACATTGAAATGGCCTACCTATCTCATTATGTTCTTCAAGTAGCAAAACACTATGCCCAAGTTTAGCAAGTAAGTTAGCAGTATGACCTCCTACTGGTCCAGCACCAACAATAACAACATCCCAATCATGAGAAGTCATCAACTCGTCCATGACGCTCTCTCAATCAAGTTTGGTTTTATTGTTATGTAGACAATATGCAATATTGACTACTTTTTAGCAAATTTATAACCAACCGCTTGATTCTTTTTCAAGTACAAAATAGATGTAAATTTATTTCCTGTTTTCCTAGAAACAAAATCATCAAATGGACCAATTTGTCCTTTTTCAATTAACATCTTAGCTTCTTCTCGAGTAATTTCTCTTGAAGACATTTCCCTAGCGATTTGAATTTTACAATCAGTACCATCATTTGCAGGTTGGTAAAAAGTTGGTGTTTCAATAATTTCTTGTTTAGTTTTTGGACAAATCGCAACAACTCCTTCTACAACAGGAAATTGTTTAGCATCAGCAGCGGCTTTTCTAGGTGGGAACTCAAACTTTACTCTATCACCATCAAGTTTCAGAAACGCACTAAACGGCCTACCCTTTTTTGAGGTAAAATCTTCTAATAAGGCAGATTTACCTTCTAATAATATCGATTTTGCCTCCTCTGGAGTAATTTTTCTTTTACACATTTCTTGCGACAATCCTCTAAATTTACATTCTTGATCATCGCATGCATACATTGTAGAATTTAGTCTAATTGTTCCTCTTGAACATGATGGACATTCACATAATTCATCATCATCTGATGAGGAAGTTGATTCTCCTCCACCAACAAATTCTACATTGCCGCTATCGTTAATTTTAACACTAGCCACATATGGCTCCCCATTTCTATTAAAGAAACCATGTAAATCAACCAGTTCTTTTTCATGTAGCAACCGCTTTGCAGTACTATTATCAAACCATCTTCCGCTTGTATTCTTCCAGAAGACAAAATCACAACCAGAACCTTTTCCTTCATTTTTGGGACAAATATATGACATTACTGTTTCAGTTAAATTTTCATCACATTTCAGACAGCATCCGATTGATTCCATTTTCTTAAACAACTCATTTCTATCATGATTTTTGATTCGGCTGACCATTTCTTCTGCCTTATCATAAATTACTTGCATATATTGTTCTCTTGAAAAATCTCCATTTTGAACTGATGTCAATTTTGCTTCCATGTCACCAGTCAATTCAGGTGATGTTATCCATTCTACTGGTATTGCTCGTAGTAATTCAATTAATTTAATTCCACCCGGAGTAGCTCTTAAACTACCTGAGCGAGCTCGTTGTATGAAGTTTCTAGAAATCAATTTTTCAATTGTGTCAGCTCTAGTAGCAGGAGTGCCAAGTCCTTTGCCTTTCATTGCTTCAGCCAGCTCATCATCATCAATGCTTCTTCCCGCATGTTCCATTAGAGACAGCAATTTTGCTTCTTTGAGCCGATTTGTTGGTTTGGTTAATTCTTCCTTGAATCGATGTTTTAATGCTTCAGTAATTGCCGGATTAGTCTCTAAAGAATTCCATTTTTCCGGTATAGAATTGCTTTTTGGCTTTACTTCTCTCCATCCAGCCTCTTTAAGCATTCTAACTTGCTTTTTGAAATCATGATTGCCTTTTGTGGTGATTCTTGTTTGAACATCCCATATTGCTATTGGATGAAATGATGCTAAAAATTGGCGGCAGATAAGATCATATAATTTTGCAGCATCTTGACTTAGGTTAGATTGAGGT